>PGYF01000024.1 GCA_002839535.1 Nitrospira bacterium HGW-Nitrospira-1 | reverse complement strand
TTTTGATTTATGAGAGACTATTTTGATATTTTTTCGTATAGTTTTTTAAATGAGGCAACGATTCACTTTCATGTAGATTTTAGATGAGGCAATTCGTCAACTTGCCTAATATACGCCATTGACGTATAATTAATTATAGTCATTATTGAGACCCCAATATTCACAAAGCGAATTAAGGAATTAATACCTGATGATGAATATCGGCTTTTGCAGACTCATTTGGTCAATAGACCTGATGTCGGCAAAATGATACCCGGGAGCGGTGGTCTAAGAAAACTCCGCTGGTCTGCTGGAGGCCATGGAAAGAGAGGCGGTATCAGAAGTATTTATTATTGGTTTGTGTCTCAGGACATCATTCTTCTTCTTTATGCCTATCCAAAGAGTGAGCAGGACGATTTAACACCGGAACAACTCAAACAATTAAAAAAGATTGTTGAAAAGGAGTATACATGAAAAAGGAACTATTTGAAGAATTGCTGGAAAGTGTTAAGCAAGGTGCTGCCATAATGAAAGGCAAAATGAAACCTTTGCGCAGTGTTGAGTTTCCTGAATCCGAAGTTCAGAAGATACGGGAACAGTATGGTCTTTCCCAGGATAAATTTGCTTCTCTTATGGGAATTAGCGTAGCCACCCTGCGCAACTGGGAGCAGGGACGGCGGAAGCCTGAAGGAACAGCGCGTGTTTTATTGAGGGTTGCCGCAGCACATCCTGAAGCGATACTGGATATTACACGGCATCAGAAAATGAGAAGGCGGGCATAAGAAAATCCAGTGGACACAGGATAAGCCTGCGTTGATTTTTTGTCAAAGCACATTGCCCGTGCCACTGATTTCGGTCGTTATACTCATTTCTTTCGATAATCCTCAATAATTTCATTTTCCAATACCTATCAATGCCCTACTGCTATCGTGTCAGCCTGCACACGGGAAGAAGCTGAAAGTCTATCGGACGGTGTCCGAATGGTCAAATCTTAACTTTGCCTCGTAAGCTCATCATGTCAACAAATAATCTTCAGCGCGTCTTTTTCAACAGTAATTTTCGCAGGGGTGAGACCGAGGTAGTCTCCATCGATCTGGACATGGGCAGCGCCGAGCACTTCTACGCTGGTTGATTTCAGATATATAATATCTTTCTCCTCAAGGAGCGTTCCTGTGATTATCCGGTAAACATATCTGATGAGATCAGAGCGTTTGTTCCCCTGGAAAATACAGGTGTACAGCGCAGGGTCTGAGAGATTCGCATCAGGGGTTATCATGAAATTTCCGCCGTATCTGCCTGCCTTGCCTGTTATGGATGAAAACCCCATATATTCTTTCCCGTCAATATGATAAAAGAGCCGGTTCGGTGAATAGCGCAGAAAGTTCTTTATGCCGCTCCATATATATGCGGCCTTACCGGACGTTTTCTTGATCGCTTCATTGACATCATGGACTGCCTTGCCGTCAAAACCGATTCCCGCCATAAGGCAGAAATAGCGGGAAGTTGCGGAATCAGTATCAGCGCCCAGTTCTATTCTGCCAAGAGATATGGTCCTTGCTGATTTTGAGACCGCAACCTCAAGCGCTCCGGTGATCTTCTCAGGAATTCCGAGTTCTTTTGCCAGGACATTGGTTGTGCCAAGAGGTAGTATGGCCAGCGGGACATCTGATTTGACCATGCCGTTTATTACTTCGTTGATTGTTCCGTCTCCTCCGGCAGCTATAATTGCATAAGGCTTCTCCCTGACAGCTTCAGTTGCGAGACGTGTTGCGTCGTTGCTTTTTTCTGTCAGGAATACTTCTGCATCAAATCCCTTTTCGCGAAGAAAAGCAGAGGCAGCATTGAATTTTCTTAAGGATGCGCCCCGTGCAGCCGGATTACCTATCAGGACTATCAATGATCTCATATATTGTCCTGGCCCCGAAACAGGGGCAGACGCTGTTTATGATCACAGGAGTTTTTTCGAGAAACCCTGTTACGGCATCAATATCAGCAGCTTCTTCGAGGAAGAAGACCCTTCCGCCTTTTTTCTCCGCCCTTTTTTTCATATGCGGAATTCTAACATATCCGTATTTTCTTGATGATACATAGCCTGTTGTATAGTCGGGATCGTCCGAGATGCAGAGTTCGGCTATGACCTGCGGGCATGCGGCAACTTTCGAGGCGAGGATTATCGCTTCTTTAACAGTTGCAGTGTTAATCCCGTGTCTTGCAAGATTCCGGGAAAGAATTTTATCTGCGGATTTGCTGATCCCGAGTCTTGATGCCCGGATGCCGCGTACCTTATCCGGTTCGACCCTCCTGCCTGATCCTGACAGCACAAGGGCAGCTCCGCGCATGGCGTCTGAGTTGTCTGTCACGGCAAAGGCGGTATTTATAGCGTTGTCGGATATTCCGGAATTTTTCAGGAGCTTTTGTATCATGCCTTGTGACTGAAGGGATGATCTGCATGGCAATGTCATTACCGGAAGACTTTTTATTGTCTGAGGGGTCTGAACTATCTTCTCGACAGAGATTACGATACTGTCAGGACTGCCTTTCGGATGACTGAGCGCCCGGAGTGTATACTCCCTGATGATATTCTCTATCTCCTTTTCCTCATATATCCCTTCAGCCCCTGAAATGTGTATTTCACGGAAGCTGCAGTCCCTGACCGAAGTCTTTGCAGTTTGACTGTTTGCTTTTTGCGATGCCCGCATACGTATATTCCACATGAGTGAAATTATACTATAGATGAGACTTGTCCAAGACAAAAAATGATTCTTCGGGCTATCATGCTTTCAGACCGCATTGATTAATCAGCCTCAGGTCATCCTCATAATTTCTTCCGAGGGTGGTGAGGTAGTTGCCGGTGAGCAGACTATCTGCGCCGGCAAGGAAGATGAAGGAATGAAGTTCGCCGAGTGTCTGGATACGGCCGCCGCATACCCTGATTTCTTTATCCGGGAGTATGAACCTGTAGAGGCTTATTATTTTCAGGGCGTCAAAAGGATCAAGAATCATGTTCATGCCGAGCCTGGTTCCTTTTACAGGCGTCAGGAAATTAATCGGGACTGAATCAGGGCCTATGTCCCTGAGCGCAAATGCCATATCGATCCTGTCTTCCCAGGTCTCACCAAGGCCGAATATGCCTCCCGAGCATAAGGAAA
This sequence comes from Nitrospira bacterium HGW-Nitrospira-1, assembly GCA_002839535.1. Lineage (GTDB taxonomy): Bacteria > Nitrospirota > Thermodesulfovibrionia > Thermodesulfovibrionales > UBA6898 > JAOUFP01. The sequence continues at coordinate 15,589 of PGYF01000024.1, read as the reverse complement.
GACCTGAAGACTTCACCTCTTTTATGGTTTTGATCTTGTCCTGATAGGTATGGGTAGTGCAAATTTCGGAGAAAAACCGTTCCGAGGTTTCGAGGTTGTTGTGGTAACGCTCCAGTCCTGAATTCTTCAGAAGCACGAGCTCATTCTTTGATAAAAGGCCCAACGTTGCGCAGGGTAGCAGCCCGAGTTCCCTGACAGACGATACCATTTCAGCTATCTTTGAGAGATCTTTTGCAGACGCCTTTTTGCCGCTGGTCACGATGCAGAAACGTCTTGCGCGGCCATTTTTTGCTTCTTTTGCCTTTTCAAGGACTGTTTCTTTTTCAACAAGCCGGAAGGTTTTGATCTCAGCAGCGCTCCTGGCAGACTGGGCGCAATAAGAGCAGTCTTCAGGACACGCGCCTGATTTTGCGTTTATGATCGCGCAGAGGTCAACAGTATTTCCCCTGAAGTGTTCCCGTATCCTGTTTGCGGATGCAAATAGATCGAAGACGTCCTGACCGTCAAGCGTTGTGATAAAGAGAGCGTCTTGCCCGGATATTTCGCCATTGTCCAGGACTTTTTTCTCAAGTTTTTTTAACATTGAATATTTTTGCAAAAGGGCAATTTATTGTCAAACAGGACAGGGGAAAGATTCCAGTTTACGAGTTAGTATCTAATATTGAAGCCTTTATATTCTCCGGAGGGTTCTTCCCATTGGACTTCGATATTTCTGACAGAAGAGCCCACAGGACCTTTCCAGCATCCCTGGATTGCCTGATCGATTAGTTCCCTGCTTCCTTCAAAAAGCGCCTCGACACGACCGTCATACAGATTTCTTGCCCAGCCGTTAAGCCCCAGTTTTGCTGCAAGGTTTCCGGTAAAGGCCCGGTAAAAAACGCCCTGTACCCTGCCTTCGATGAAGAGGTGCGCCCTTGCTGTTTTCATGCCGTTAGCAGATGACTATCCGTACATATTTCTAAATAAGGAAATATTTTGAAACTTTCTGCTAAAATATTTTGCCTGCCGGGATAGCTCAGTTGGTAGAGCAGCTGATTCGTAATCAGCAGGTCGGCGGTTCAAATCCGCTTCCCGGCTCCAGTAAATTCAAGGGGTTGCAGGGTTTCTGCGACCCCTTTTTTAGTGCCTGTGGCGTCTGCATTGTATCTGCCACTTATCCGCCTAAATAATCTTGACGCTTATCTCAGCAACCGCATTCCGCCTGTTTTTTCAATTTCTCCCATTCTTTGTCAACTTCTTCCTGGACTTTTTTCAGCAACCATTCATTCGCAGGGGCGAAAAGATGCTTGAATCTGCCCTGAGGTTTCATGAAATCAGCTACAGGGATTTTATCTTTTGGCGTATACGTGATCTTTGTGACGCCGTCCTCGATCTCGTAGAGCGGCCAGTAACAGGAGTTTACCCCAAGCCTGCTGAGGGTGATCGCGTCATTTGTCTGTGAACGCCATCCGCGGTTGCACGGAGACAGTATGTTCATAAATTTCGGGCCAATAAACTCATGCGCCTTTCTGACTTTTTTCATCAGGTCCATCCAGTGCGAAGGCGAGGCTTGGGCAGCATAAGGGATATTGTGCGCGGCCATAATCTTTGTAAGGTTTTTTCTCACACGAAGCTTTCCCGGGATTATGTCCCCTGCAGGGCAGGTTGTTGTATCTGCGCCGAGCGGCGTTGCGCTTGAACGCTGGATACCGGTGTTCATATATGCGCCGTTGTCATAGCAGACATAGAGCATATCATGTCCGCGCTCCATTGCGCCTGAAAGACTCTGGAGTCCGATGTCATAGGTGCCTCCGTCGCCTCCGAAGGCTATGAACTTTACATCCTTATCTATTTTGCCCTGTTTTTTCAATGACCGGTACATGGTCTCAACCCCTGATATGGTCGCTGCGGCGTTTTCAAATGCAGTGTGTATCCATGGGATCTTCCATGCGGTATACTCGGAAATGCAGGAAGAAACCTCAAGACATCCGGTGGCATTGGCAGCGATGACCGGATAGTCTGTCGCAAGGAGCACCATTTTTACTATGGTAGGGGCCCCGCATCCGGCACACATCCGGTGGCCGTGCGTGAAACGGTCTTCTTTTTTTGAAAGTTCTTTTAACGTTAGTCCTGTCGCCATATTATTCCCTCACTCCTAAATATTCTTTAATTATTTTTACCTTTCCGCCCTTTGCTATCTCGTTGAGTTCATTTAAAACGAGTTCTGCGTGGGAAGGCATGTAGTCCCTTCCGCCGAGTCCGTATATCTTGTTTATCAAAACCGGTCTCTCCTTCAGGTGATAAAGGGCTGAGGTTATTTCCATAAAGAGAGGCCCGTATCCGCCGAAGGAATCCGCCCTGTCCATAACACAGACTGCCTTTGTATTTTTGAGCGCTTCAGCCGCCTCTTCATACGGGAACGGCCTGAAGAGCCTTGGTTTCAGCAGTCCGGCCTTGACGCCTCTTTGTCTGAACTCGTCTATTACATCCTTTGAGGTGCCTGCCGCAGAGTTCAGGATAACAAGGGCTATGTCGGCGTCTTCGAGTCTGTATGATTCAAACAGACCGTATTTTCTTCCGCTTAACTTCTCAAAATCTTTTGCTACGTCAAGGACAACGTCCTTGACCTTTGTCATGACTTCGTGCTGCGCCCTCTTGTATTCGTGATAGAGGTCGGTGAGGATCAGCGGACCGTAACTCTTCGGTTTCTCAAGGTCAAGCAGCGGGAGGAAGTTTTTGAATTCTCCGACAAAATCCCTGACTTCTCCATCTTCGAGATATTCCATCCTCTCTATGGAATGGCTTATGATGAAACCGTCAAGACATACCATGACCGGCAGTCTAATATCCATGTGTTCGCCTATCCTGAACGCCTGGATCGTATTGTCATATGATTCCTGTGCATTCTCCGACCATATCTGTATCCATCCCGTGTCCCTTGCACCCATGGCGTCCGAATGGTCGCCGTGGATATTGAGTGGGGCTGAAAGCGCACGGTTTACAACAGGCATAATGATCGGGAGCCTGTCTCCCGAGGCAATATGCAGCATCTCCCACATCAGGGCAAGACCCTGTGAAGATGTTGCGGTTATCACTCTTCCGCCGGCAGCAGCAGCGCCGATGCAGGCGCTCATGGAACTGTGTTCGCTTTCCACCAGAATTGATTCTGTAGTGACTTTTCCGTTAGCAATAAAAGATGCATATCGCTGCATCATATCTGTTTGCGGGGTGATAGGGTAAATGCCGCAGACATCAGGATTTACCTGTCTGAGCGCATTTGCGCACGCTTCGTTTCCGGTAACTGCAACTACCTTGGCCATTTATTTGCCCTCCTCTACCATTTCAATCGCTTTTTTCCCTTTTTTGCCGTGACATTCAAGGGCGCAGATGCCGCACCCCTTGCAGTAATCCAGATCAAATTCACCTCTTTTACCGTCTTTTACTTTTATTGACATATCCGGACAGTAAATCCAGCATAAAAGGCACTGTATGCAGTTTTCCTCATGCCATATCGGTCTGTAGGCCCTCCAGGAACCTGTTTTAAACTTAACAGCGCTTCCTGCTTCGAGGACAACAGATCCCGGGGGCAAATCTTTCCATCCCTTTGGTTTCATCCTTCTTTTACCTCCTCATATCCTCTTTTTGTAGCCGCAAGGTTTCCGTCTATGATTTTTTGTGAGAATTTTTTGCCGAAGCTTTTCTTGACGTCCTCCAGAAGATGCTCAAGTGGTATGAGCCCTGTAATCTTGCAGACTGCTCCGAGCATTGGTGAGTTCGGCAGCGCCCGGCCAAAGCATTCGATAGCAATTTTAGTTGCGTCTAAAGAGAAGACTTTCTGGCTTTGAACAGCTTTCAGTTTTTCTCTGACCTCTTTTGGGTCCTTTGAGGTATTCACAATAAAAATGGTATTGTCCTTTGCGCCTTCAGCAGTGTTTATGCTGTCAAGGAGCGTGGCGTCAGCCACGGCAACAATATCAGGATTTAGAACAGGGCAATGCATCCGAAGCTCTTTTGAGCTTACCCTGTTGTAAGCCCGTAACGGCGCGCCGGCTCTTTCAGGTCCGTACTCAGGAAATGCCTGCACATACCTTCCGCCGCTCAGACATGCGTCTGCAAGCACTTTTGCGGCCGTTACTGTCCCTTGGCCGCCTCTTCCATGCCATCTGATTTCAACTGTTTCAGCCATATTTTCCTCCCGAGATGAATTAAAATAATATATTAGCCGATTACCCGTTAATTCTTCAATAAAAAACCTATTTGTTTAATTTATAGATATATTTGACTAAAAACAGGCGCTGTTTTATAGTTATTGCACTATGGCGCAGAGCATGACAGGATTCGGCAGCGCAGAGAAAAACGGCTGCAGGGTTGAAATCAGGTCTTTAAACAACAGATTTCTTGATATTTATATCAAAGCCCCCGCATTTCTCAGTCAGTTTGATATACCGTTTAGAAATCTGCTGAAAGAGCGTTTCGCGCGGGGAAAGTTTGATGTAACAGTCTCTGTTTCAGAAAGTATATCCACTGACTTCAAGGTAAATACCGATATTGCAGGGAGATTATATGCGGCGTTTAAAAAGCTGCAGGGGGATCTGTCCCTGCCTGGCGAGATAGATATTAATATGATAACCGGCTTTCATCAAATGTATCTGGAAACAGACCTTGCCTATGATGCGGATACCGTACAAGAAGTTTTTAAACAGGCAATGGATAGCCTCGCGGAGATGAGAAACAGGGAAGGGGGCATGCTTGCGGCAGAACTTTTAAGTATGTTGGATTTTTTGACCGGCATGAATAATCGGATCAAGGATTTAAAAGGCAATGTAGTCAGGGAGCTGACAGGAAAGTTTCATGAAAGACTTAAGGCGCTTTTTGTGGAAAAGGATTTTGATGATAACAGGATACTGCAGGAGGCAGCGCTCATGGCCATGAAGCTTGATATCTCCGAAGAGACAGCCAGGATAGACAGCCATATAAAGCAATTCAGAGAAATACTGTCACATGATGATATCATCGGAAGAAAACTCGATTTTATTGTCCAGGAATTAAACAGGGAGATTAACACGATAACATCCAAGTCCAGCGACTATGCCCTTACCGGTTTGACGGTTGAAATGAAGTCAGTGATAGAAAAAATTAAAGAACAGGTTCAGAATATACAGTAAGAAACTTATGCAGAGCTTTTTGGAAGGGAAGGGGACTGTTGGAGAAGAAGGATAGGGGCAGCATATTCATTGTTTCCGCGCCTTCAGGCACGGGCAAGACAACGCTGTGTAAACAGATAATCAGCGCAGTAGATAATATAAAACCTTCTGTATCTTTTACCACAAGACTGCCGAGGCCCGGTGAAATACCGGATGAAGATTACTGCTTTGTCAGCGAGAAAGAATTCAGGGACATGATCCACAGGGGAGACTTTGTTGAATGGGCCCAGGTGCATGGCAGCCTTTATGGGACGTCGAGGCGGAAACTCGAAGAGCTTATCAGCGTTGGGTATGATGTTTTGCTTGATATCGATACCCAGGGCGCCCGGCAGTTCAGGAAATTCTTTAACAATGCCGTGTATATATTCATATTACCCCCTTCAATGAAGGAGCTGAAGCACAGGCTGGAAGGTCGCATGAGTAATTCTGTCGAGGACATGAACAGGCGGCTGCAGGCCGCGGTTGATGAAATCAGGGAATATAAAATGTATGATTATGTTATAATTAACGACATAATAAAAACTTCGCTGAAGAAACTGGAGGCGATCATCATTGCCGAAAGGCTCAGAAGCAACAAAATAGATCCGCACTGGATTGAAAATATTTGATGTTTAATGGAGGTAAAAATGGATATTATTTCTCTCCCTGTAGAGTATGATCATAAGAAAATCGACGGCAAGTTCAGACTGGTGACCATTGCCTCTCAGAGGGCAAAGGAGCTTTCCCTGGGTGCAAAACCAAAGATATCAACGAGGGCAAAGAAGGTAACATCAGTAGCTATCGAAGAAACTATCAGCGGCGTGCTGGAATTTGTAACAGGAGAAGCAGCGGTCATTGCCAGAGAAAAGGCAGGCAAATTTGATTACAGAAAACAGCTCGAGGAAAGCAAAAAAATAGCAGCGGGTGAGGACCTCAGTGAACTGGAAAAAGATTTGAAGGTATACCTGCACGAAAAAGGCTCATACGACAAGAAGGCCTTTGAAGAGCTTTTCACTGATAAAAAGCCGGAAGATGCAGGGGAAGCTGAAGGATAAATCCATACTCCTTGGGGTTACCGGAGGAGTTGCTGCGTACAAGGCAGTCGAGCTTGTCAGAAGATTAAAGGACGAAGGGGCCTCGGTGACGGTGATTATGACTAAGGCTGCCGGACATTTCATAACACCTCTTTCTCTGGAGGTCGCCTCACAGAACATTGTATATACCTCCCTTTTTGATACACCCATGGCCCATATTGCTCTGCCGGCAAAGGCGGATGTTATGGTGATAGCGCCTGCTACTGCAAATATCATCGCAAAATTCGCCCACGGAATTGCCGATGACCTCCTGAGCGCCTGTTTTCTTTCGTATCAGGGCAGGATAGTAGTCGCGCCTTCGATGAACTGGAAGATGTATGAAAATCAGATTGTGCAGGAGAACCTCCGAAAGTTGAAATCCCGTGGCGTCATACAGGTGGGGCCTGAAAAAGGACGTCTTGCCTGCGGTGAAGAGGGGCTGGGCAGGTTGTCGGATGTTCAGGATATAGCAGAAGCCGTTGGGGCAGCGATTACAGGAAAAGATCTGAGCAATGAAAAGATCGTTGTGACTGCCGGGCCAACAAGGGAATATATTGACCCGGTAAGATTTATTTCCAACAGATCCTCAGGCAGGATGGGGTATGCATTGGCAAGGGCAGCAAGAGACAGGGGGGCTGCTGTTACCCTGATCAGCGGTCCTTCGTCACTCGAGAGGCCTTGCGGCCTTAAATTCGTCCAGGTCGAAACATCTGAAGAAATGCTTGAGGCTGTTGCGAAAGAGACAGGGGAGGATACGACGGTACTCATCATGTCTGCGGCTGTAGCTGATTTTAAGCCGCAGGAGAGGTCGGCGTCCAAGATAGAAAAAAGTGAAGGCATGACTTTGAAACTGCATAAGGCTGATGATATAATTTCGCATATAACCGGCAGGGACAAGCGGCCGTTTGTTATCGGTTTTGCCGCTGAAACAGGGGGCAATATTGACCGGGCCGAAAAAAAGATGCTGCAAAAGAATATGGACATGATTGTATTTAACGACGTCTCTGAGCCTGGGGCGGGATTTGAAGTGGATACGAACAGGGTTGTGATTATTGACAGAAGGGGTAAAACAGTCACGGAACTTCTCAGCAAGGATTCTATTGCGGATATTGTGTTAGACCGGTTTGTCGAAAACAAACCATGCGGAGGTTAAGGATGAACTGGAGAAAAATGCTGTTGACAGCTTTTGTTTTATTTGGAATGGCAGGAGGGTTTGATTATTCTTATGCAATGCAATTTGGAACAGCAGAATTAAAAGCAGAGCCTTATCTAAAAGGAGGAACAATCGCGTGGGATCAATTAGGAGGGATAGGAGGTCATAAATTTATAGTAGCTGGGGGGATAAATACAGATGTTAAATTTAATAATAACCTCGGAGTTGCAATCAATCTTGAAAAATGGTGGGTGGAAGAGGGATTAGATGATGATGAGGGGATAATACCAAAAGAAGGCTATAGCATTTTTACAGATGTTAAATATTTCTTAAAAACTGATAGCGATCTTTTATTTTACCCCTATGCCGGGATTGGTTTTGAGGAGTGGAATAAGGGAAATACATCGGAAAGTTGGAAATCTTTAAAATTTTTTAATTGGGTAGCTGGAATTGGAGTAGAGCATGAAAAGGGTTATATAAAAGCTGGAATAACAAGGCCATTTTCCGTGAATGCCCGAGACAGTTCTAATCCAACACCAAGGTTCGGTTTCACTGCCGAAGGCGGAATAAAATTGAAAGCTTTCCTTGTTGGATTGTTTTACAAATATGCAGGTTTTGAAGACCCGGATGGCAAAATGACTCAGAGTGGATTGTTTATAGGCTACAGGTTTAAATAATCAAAATAGGGTTATGTTTTTAACCCCCACATAAACGGGCACGAAGCTGGAAACGGCGGATACAGCCAGGGCAATTCCTGTTGGAGTTTCTGAGGACGCGGGGATTTAATACACTTATTGGCACTGCTTGGGCGGCGCCAATAAGCTATGACGACCAGACGCCTTCTATAAACGAATCGCACTTCGGGCATCGGCTGTTCTTTATGAAATTTTTTGAGATGCTGTATCCGAACCGTTCGATCAGCATTTCTTTGCATGAGGGACAATAGGTGTTTTCTCCGCCTTCGCCCGGCACATTTCCTTCATACACATACTCCAAGCCGGCTTTATGCCCGATTTCCCGTGCCAATCTCAGTTTTGAAACAGGCGTGCGTGGTTTATCGAGCAGCTTGTAGACAGGATAAAACTGTGTCACATGCCATGGTATTGCAGGGTCAACAGAACTGATAAACTCCGCTATGTCCGTAAGGTCATTTTCTGAATCATTCAGGTCTGATGGTCTCCTTTACCGGTTCAAGCCTTGCGCCGCAGATATTCCTGTAGAATTTGTCGCTCCCCTTTAAGTCTATGTTATTGGCGTCAAGGAGGGGCGCGATGAGTCTGACAGCCTCTTTGCCGGTATACCCGTTGCTTACAAAAACATTCTTAATGCCTTTTTCATGCGCAAGTTTTGCGCAGTCGTATGCAAATTCAAAAAAGATTGTCGGTTCAGTATAGGTGTATGAAATGCTTTTGCAGTTGTTCTGAATTGCAGCATTTACGATCTCCTCAGGGGTGGTATCCTTGCCGGGTATTGATAATGTATGCTCTCTTGGATACTGAGAAATTTCGTAATTCTGACAATGTTTGCATCTGAAGTTGCAGCCTGCTGTTGCTATTGAGAGAGAAGTGGACTCAGGGAGAAAGTGGAAAAGCGGTTTTTTTTCTATCGGATCAATGTTTATCGAGATAATCCTGCCGTAAACAAGGCTGTATAAAACACCTTCCCTGTTTTCGCGGACAGCACAGACGCCTCTATGGCGGTTTTTTATGAGACAGTTATGGCTGCACAGACGGCATCTGACGTCTCCGTCCCCCAGCTTTTCATAAAGCATTGCCTCCTTCATAAATATAATTATAGAGTGTTAGAGGTTTTTATACTTATCTTTTCCATTTAATGTGATCCCTGCTTTCTCCATCTTTTTCAGAATCGCCACAAATCTATCTTTGTTTCTATAACCAACTAAATCTTTTATAACCGACACTTTGTAACCTTTATTCCTTGCAGTAAACGCAGCCCTGGATACGCAATATTCAATAAACACCCCGCAAATCACTATTTCTTTGTGATGAGTTTCCTGAAGGTATTTTTCAAAATCAGGATTTGTGAAGATATTCGGTGTGTTCTTATCAAATACAGGAAAACCTTTTCTGTAAATTGAGCTAATCAAACTCGCGCCTTCAGTTCCAGCTTTGACCGCACTTTTGGTGAAGAAATTCAATGGCGACCATTTGCCATAAATAGTTCGAACATAAATGACGTCACGACCATTTTTTGTCCAGGTTCCTACTAATTCAGAAATGTCATCCAAAAAGGAATTCTTGTCCTCGTTGTGAATTGGTAATTTAGCCTTCTCGCCAAAAAACCCCTCCTGGATATCCATTACTACTAAAGCCGGTTCATGTTTCATATTATAAGCTACCACAAAGCGTGGGGCTGAAACAAACAGGCGAATTGCTCATTCCTTTTTTGTGGCGCTGAATGGTAAAATTCAAAAAGCTATGGAACTCAGGGACAAATTCGAACGGGTCATCGATTATCTCCGCATCTCGATCACCGACCGATGCAATCTCAGGTGCATCTACTGCATGCCGCAAAGAGGGGTAAAGCTTTTCGAGCACAAGGAGATACTTACCTACGAGGAGATTACAAGGGTCGCCGGAATTGCCGCAGCCCTTGGCGTAAGAAAAATACGTATCACCGGCGGCGAACCCCTTATACGCAAGAATATCTCCTGGCTTATTGCTTCTCTGAAGGCCATAAAAGGAATAGAGGATATCAGTCTGACTACAAACGGCATACTTCTTGAGAAGTATGCAAGGGCGCTCGCTGAGGCAGGTCTCAACAGAATTAATATCAGCCTCGATACTCTAAGGCCGGACAGGTATAGGGAAATCACCCGTGGCGGCGATATCAGTCTTGTTATGAAGGGCATAAATGCTGCCGAAGAGTCAGGGTTGTTGCCGGTAAAGATCAATATGGTGCCGATCCGGAATCTCAATGACGATGAAATATCCGATTTTGCGCGCATGACTCTCACAACGCCCCGTCATGTCAGATTTATCGAATTCATGCCGATTGGATCGAGAGACCTCTGGAGTGACAAGAGATACCTTTCGACTGATGAACTCAAAAAAACAGTCGAAAAGATCAGCCCGCTCATCCCTGTGCGGCTGCGCAAGAGAGGGCCGGCAAAGTATTTCAGGCTTGACGGAGCCTCCGGAGTAATAGGATTCATCAGCGCCTTGACCCATCATTTTTGCGAAGACTGTAACCGCCTTCGTCTCACTGCAGACGGCAGGCTGAGGCCCTGCCTCTTCTCGGAGACCGAGATCGATCTGAAACCGGCGCTCAGAAAGCTGTCATCGGATATGGAGATCGAGCGCCTCCTGCGCCTCGCTATTGAGGTCAAACCAGAGGGTCACAAAATCGATCAGCGCGATGATCTGTCTTCACTTAAGAACATGTCGAGAATCGGCGGATGAAGAAGTTCACGCATATCGATAATGAGGGGAAGGCCCGTATGGTGGATGTTTCTGAAAAAGCGGCCACCAGGAGAGAGGCGGTAGCAAGGGGTTTCGTATCGATGAAACCTGATACAGTGCGAATGATTCTGGACAGAAACATCCCCAAGGGCGATGTGGTCGCAACCGCACGAATTGCAGGCATTATGGCTGCAAAGAAGACGGGTGATCTTATCCCGATGTGTCATCCCCTGAACCTTACATCAGTTGCTGTCGAGATAACGGTTGAGGAAGTAAAGAGCAGGGTCAACATTGTGGCAAGGGCAAAAACAGTCGGTCAGACCGGCGTTGAGATGGAGGCGCTAACGGCGGTATCAATTGCGGCGCTTACGATATACGATATGTGCAAGGCGGTCGACAAGGAGATGTCGATATCCGACATAGTGCTTGTCGAGAAGCGCGGCGGCAAGAGCGGGAAATTCAGGAGAAGAGAATAGAATATCTCCTTGCTATGGCCTTCTTCTTTTCCGTGATGAAAAATATTATCAGCAATACGGCAATGATTCCAGGAATCCCCCCTCTGAAGACATCCCTATCGCCCAATTCCTCCTCAATCCGTAGCAGTTGATTGGTGCGACCACTTTTTTGTTTCTTTCTTCCTCGAAACGGAAAGGAAAACCGGGCGCTTATGCCTTGATCTTCTTCAGCAACCACGCCATGTTCCTGCCCAGGTCCTTCATGGTCCGTATGCCTTCTGTGTCATTGTTCACATCGCCGGGCTGCCTGCCCATGCCTATGTTCCAGTAGCTCGAACCGACAACAATCATCTCGCTGATGGTAAAGAAAAAATTGATCGAGTTGAACACATGAACAGCCCCAGCGCGCCTGGCCGACACAACGGCTGCGCCGGCTTTGCGCCTGTGCATCCCTTCATTCGCCCTCCCGACCATGCCGCTTCGTTCAATTAGGGCCTTCATTCCCGCTGAAACATCGGCAAAATACGTGGGTGAACCGAGCAGGATACCGTCAGCCTCATCCATCTTCTGAATGCATTCATTAACGATATCGTTTTCCACGCTGCACCGCCTGTCCTTTTTCTCAAAGCATTGATAACATGCAATACACCCCTGGATCGGTTTCCCAGCCAGAGAATAGAGCTCGGTCTCAATGCCCTCGGCCTTTAGTTCTTCGAGCACAAAGTTCAAGAGAATAGCCGTGTTTCCATCCTTCCTCGCGCTGCCGTTAAATGCTATAACTTTCATCCCTGTACCCCCTGGTATCTCCAAGTAATGATTGACGCTATCCTGCCATCTATTCAATCTTTTTATGTATTATTTTATCATAATTTTTTTATTAAAACATGGAGGTTGATGATGCACAATGAATTTACGGCTATTGTAGAAAAGGATGAAGATTGATATATAGCTTATTGCGCCGAATTGCCTGGAGCAAACGGACAAGGCAAAACAAAGGATGAATGTCTGAAAAACCTATCTGAAGCTATTGAGCTTGCTCAGAGAAGACCTCTACGGGACGCCCCCGTCCGCGCCCCTTTAGATTATTTTGGACAGAATGATAAATATGATATATAATTATTACAGGAGTGTTATGTCAACGATACTCTGTCATTTCGAAGGAGTTTTTATGACTGAGAAATCTTGGATTTTCACCTGCGGTCGAAATGACATTTCCTGATTGACGCGACAGGAGGCGGAATGAATACCATTTTATTAGTTATCGCATCAGTTTTTCTTTTAGTCACAGCTGCTTATCTTATACCTTTGCTGCTGGAATTAAAGAAGACCGTTATTTCCCTGAGAAATACTGCTGAAGAGAGCCTTAATCCGGCGCTGGATGAGCTCCGGCTTACACTGAAAAGCATAAGAGGCATATCCGATAATGTTAATGATATTACTGAGGATGTGAAAGGGGTAGCTGATTCCATAACAGAAGTCAGCGCCCGGATACATGCCGTCACCGGATTTATAGACACAATCAGACCGTCTGCTTCTGTTAAGGCATTGAGCTTAAAGGCCGGCATAACTGCTGCATTAACCTTTTTATTAACCAATTTAGTGAGGAAAGGAGGCAGAAAATGAGAGATGATGGGTATAGTTCAGGATCAGTGCTTTTATCGTTTCTTTTGGGGGGTGTTGTCGGGGCCGGACTGGCGCTTTTGTTTGCGCCACAGTCAGGACGTGAAACCAGACAGAAGATCATGGATTTAACAGAGGAAGCAAAGAAAAAGTCGACAGAATCCGCGCATCAGGCAAAGGAAAAAATTAGTTCAATGGTTGAGGAAGGGAAGGGCTTTTATGATGAAAAGAAGTCCATTCTGAAGTCGGCTGTTGAGGCAGGAAAAGAGGCTTACGAAAAAGAGAAGGAGAAATACGCAAAGGGGTAAGATGCACGAACTGTCGCTTGCGCAAAATCTTCTCGATATAGTTTCAGCGCAATGTCTCAAAAATGGTTTTAAAGAAATTGAATCCATTAATATCAGGATTGGAAGGGCGTCAGGCATTATGCCGGACGCCCTGAGTTTTGCCTTCAATGCCATCAAGACAGACTCTGCTGTTGCGAACAAGGCGTTCCTTTACATAGAAGAAATTCCAGTAACAGGGAACTGCAAAGATTGCAATAATGAATTTATTGTTGAAGAAGAATATATTCTCTGCTGCCCTTCCTGTAACGGTTCTTCATTTGTGATAACTGCAGGCAGGGAACTGGATATAGTTGACATGGAAGTATCCTGAAAAATCTTCATGGACAAAGCAGCGCCCCTCATGCCCTGGCAAGAAAAATAATACAAAAAGAGGTATCCGGACTTGAAGGTTAAAGTTGCAACGAAAATACTGGAAGCAAATGATCGCATAGCCCTTGAAAATCGCAGGCTTTTCGATAAGGCAGGGCTTTTTGTTATTAATCTGATGAGCGCTCCTGGCGCCGGAAAGACCTCTATCCTTGAAAAAACGCTCCTGCAAAACAGCGGTTTGAAGATAGGGGTCATAGAGGGTGATATTGCCGGCAGTGATGATGCTGAGAGGATGGAAAAACTTTGCGCTCCGGTTGTTCAGATAAATACAGGAGGGGCATGTCATCTTGATGCAAATATGATTTATGAAGTTCTCAATGATCTCCCGCTTAATGAACTCGACCTGCTTTTTATCGAAAATGTCGGCAATCTGGTCTGCCCTGCTGAGTTCAAGGTGGGAGAAGATATCAAGGTTATGCTTTTAAGCATAACAGAAGGCCACGATAAACCCCTTAAATATCCCCTTATGTTCCAGAAATCTTCAGCATTGATACTGAACAAGATGGATTTGGCTCCTTACCTGGAAGTTGATATTGACAAGATCAAAAGGGATTCTTTGTCCCTGAACCCGCACTTGAAGATATTTGAGGTTTCATGCAAGACAGGTGATGGAATGCCTGAATGGATTGAGTGGATTAAAAATAAGGTTGGAAATGAAAGAAAAAATCCCTTATAAAAAAGGCGAAGAGGTGATGCTGCTTGTTGAAGCATTTACCGACATAGGCATCACAGTAATCATTGATGGCAGGCATGAGGGAATGCTCTATAAAAATGAAGTATACCGGAAACTGTCAATCGGAGAGCAGTTGGAAGGTTTTATTAAAAAGATAAGAGATGACGGCAAGATCGATGTAACGCTTGGAAAAGGCGGGTTAGATGACGTCAAAGACGCCAGGGAAACCATCCTTGAAAAACTAAAAAATAATAATGGTTTTTTGCCGTTGTCTGATAACAGTACGCCTGAGATGATAAAAGAAATGCTGCAGATGAGCAAGAAATTGTTCAAAAAAGCTATTGGCGGACTATATAAAGATGAAGTCATAACAATAAAGCAAGATGGGGTATACCTGCAAAAGGGGAAAAACGATAAAGAATCAGGAACTATTGGGCCACTCAAGCAGCCATATGACCATTTTTCAAAGGGAAGTCGTATAATATTTCCATAACAGTGAGGCCGGATGAAATTCAGCGAACTTGTAAGATTATTGGAAGAAAATGGTTTTAGAATCGTCAAAGAAAAAGGTTCTATAAGGTATTACGGAAAGCCTGGCTGGTCTAATTTGGTTCGATTGGATTATCACGGTTCAAGGGAAGTTCCTAAAGGCACGTGCCATGCCATTTTAAAAGATGCAGGCATAAAGAAATAAAAACGGAGGTGATTGCAATGATAGAATTACAATATTCATTGATAATTGAAGCAACCGAAGAACCTGACTATTTTGGATTTTACTCTCCAGATTTGCCCGGCTTTACAGGCATTGGACATTCAGTAGAGGATTGCCTGTACAAAGCAAAGTGGGGAATGAAAGAGCATATCAATTTATTGAAAGAACAAGGACTCCCCATTCCTTCACCAAATCCTAACCCGAAAATTATTATTCAGAATGAACAAGAATTGGTTGCCGCATAAAAATTAGTCATACGTCCGCCAACACAGGCCAAAAGATTTTCATCTAAACGCTTCGATCTTATTTTGGTCTTAACCGATACTCGGTCAGCGGGTCGGCGTGTCGCCTTCGGCGACAGAAAAGAAATCGCAGCCTCAAATGTTTAATGAATAAGCAATTCATCCCTGTGCTCTTGGCACAGGGATGAATTGCTTCCTAATTTGTGTCATTCCACGACCCCCCTCCGTCATTCCACGACTTGATCGGGGAATCCATACCCTGTCCTGGATTGTCCGGTCAAGCCGGACAATGACAACAATATATAAATCTGGATTCGGAGCCTGCCCCGACCCCCTGATCAAGTCAGAGGGCATGCTTGAT
>PGYF01000127.1 GCA_002839535.1 Nitrospira bacterium HGW-Nitrospira-1 | reverse complement strand
TCCTTCGTGTAACGCCCTTGCGGAATACCTTTCATCCTGACACCTCCGTCTTTGTATTTTATCAGACTTTGGTGTCCATTTTTTCCATCTTACATCAGATATGGTGCAGGGTATGTACGCTCAATTGAAAGGCCAGAGAAGCGTAGTGCTAATGTTAATGTAAAGCATAATTAGAAACAACGTCCCCCAAAAGATTCGTCCCCCAAAAGATTCTTTTGAGTCTATTCACTGTAACCCATTTGCAATGATCTTTATGATGATGGGACACCAAGATGACATCGCCCTTTTCAAGTTCTTCCGGCAATCCATCAATTGGATCCGGCCACTTAGTAAAATCAATTCTCTTTGGATAGTTCATGAAGTACGTACGCATGTAGTCCGGATCAATATAGACAACGCCGCCCTTTGTCGTTATCTGAAACCAAGAAGGAGGAAACCATTTTATGAATATAGTCATCTTCAGTCCTTTACACTCAGAAACGGCTCATATCGCACGACACTTCGCTCAAGCGGTCTAACAATAAGTTCAGCGGGTTCCCCGCTGGAACGACTGGTTGGAGTTAGACATTCTTATCCAATGTTATGGGCTGAACCCCAGGGCCTTTTTCTTTATGACGGTGTAGCGTGAAGCCGCAAACCAAGTGCCCGGACAACCTTGAGCACAGTGGCGAATTCCGGGTTGCCGTCTGGGGAAAGCGCTTTATAAAGACTTACGCGGCCGATCCCGGCCTTTCGTGCGACCTTTGTCATCCCTTTAGCGCGGGCAATATTCCCAATGGCAGTTGCGATAACAGCCGGATGTCCATCCTCCATGGCTGCTTCAAGATAAGCCGCCATGTCTTCGCCCGTCTCAAGGTAATCCACTACATCCCATTTTGTTGTTTTGAGCTTTTCTTTTTTCATAGTGCCTCCTACAGCATCCGCGCCAATTCAATCGCTTTTTCAATGTCCCGAGACTGAGTACGTTTATCACCGCCAGCCAGTAGTATTACTACTTTCGTACCCCGCTGGACGAAATAAACACGATAACCAGGGCCGTAATCGATTCTCATTTCCGAGACGCCTTCTCCCACAGACTTTGCATCGCCAAGAAGACCAAGCTGCAATCGGTCTATACGGGATTTAATTCTGGCAACTGCACTCCGATCTCGGAGCCCCGTAAACCATCGCTCGAACATCTCGGTTTTACAAATTTCGATCATGGATTAATTGTACTCTGTAGGCTACAAAATGGCAAGCAGAATATTTCAGTAGCTGGAACGACTGGTTAGGAGATCATTTTCCTATTCTCTGTCACTTGGTAAGTGGTCTAAATTTGTATTTGGGGGACGTTGATGAATTAGTTAACTTATTCATTGGGCCATGGGCCATAATCTTTGAAATAGCTGTGGTGGTAACCCGAATAGCCGCTTTTCTTTTTCAGTTTTACGTCTGTGGCGGGGTCGGCTGATGACCGGCGTTATGCTTCAAATTAAATATGGGTCTTCGCGTAATCGTGTGGGTCATTCTTGTCACAAATCATGTCATTCCACGACCCCCCCTCCGTCATTCCACGACCCCCCTCCGTCATTCTCCGGCTTGACCGGAGAATCCAGATATTAAATCTTCATACAAATCCTTCCACTCAGGATTCATTTTTTCAATGAGATCCATTTTCCATTTGCGATTGTATTTTTTCAACCTTTT
>PGYF01000126.1 GCA_002839535.1 Nitrospira bacterium HGW-Nitrospira-1 | reverse complement strand
GAATGACTGGTTGGATAGCCGCCAGCGGCGGCTCAACCAGTCGGGCGAGAGCGAAGGCTCAACTCCGCATTGGCGCCGCCGCAGGCGGCGCCAACCAGTAATTAGACCGTTAATGGTACTAACAACGGAAATCCGATGTTAGTCAGCCGGATATTAGACGGAAACCGTCCCGATAATATCGAAATTTGTATATTAGTCAGGCAACCCCGACTTTCCCCATAGTTGATTACTATTAAAAACTTACACTATTTTGAAGCTTTTGAAAAGTGCGAGTTACAAGGGGTAAGCAAGAGGGTTCAAAACGTCCTTGAAGGCACCAACTCAAGAAGGAGTTCTCATGCCCATTTCTATCCCTCTATGTTCATGTCCTCAAAAGATGCTTTCAATGCATCCTGTCTCCGTTAGCTGCTCCACCTCTGTGTTCTTTGTGCCTCCGTGTGAAAAATTGAATTCTTACTAGATCATCAACTCTAAAGACCCTGTAAGACTTTTTACAAAAAAATCATATTTGAATCTTGGCAGCTTCGAGCCGGGACTTAAAGTCTTCAATGCCTGTGAATTGTATCGTTCTCAGGCCTGTTTCTTCAGCCCTTCTGATATTCTGGACATTATCATCCACGAACAGCATAAGATGGGGTTTAATCCCGATTATCTTTGCCACGTCTCTGAATACCGAGGCGTCTCTCTTGGATTTCCCGAGCACATAGGAATTGATGACATAGTCAAAACGGTTATAAAACGGTTTCTTCCTGTTGATCTCATCAAGCCAGTTTGTCTGGTCACTGAGGATCGCTGCAACAAACCCCTGATCGCGGAGTTTTTCAACAAGTGATAGCATCTCAGGCCTGAGGACAAAGCGCCGCAGAATTTCAATCCGCAGCCTCCGGTAATCTTCTTTTATGCCGGTCTCCCTTGAAAGCGTTTCCCAGAAGACCTTCTCCTTTGCCTTCCCTGTAACATACCCTGTTTTATAGATGATGTCTTCGGCAGTCCGGAAAAAAGACTGCTCGTCAAGATTTTTCTTTTTCGCTATCGCCGCAATACCTTCCCTGAATCCCTCTGATGCTATCACACCGCCAAAATCGAAAAGAACAGCCTTAATCATTACCCTCTCCTAAACCCGAAAAATGCAATCAGATACCGCAGCCTCGCGCTTCCGTCAAAAAGTTGACCTTACAGTTGCAAAAAATATATCGACCGCAAGGAGGAAGTGAAGAAAAAGGGCTTGCCTGCGACACCTTCAAGCGCTCTGCCCTGGCCAGCCAAGCGCATACAGGAAGCGGCTCTGTGTGAGGTTTACATATGACTGCATCATATATATCTTCCTGTCGTCATTGCAAGGCCTTTTTCTGCGCTTCCTCCTTGAGATTATGCAACAATGATTCTATCCCCCCATTATTTTTTTTGAGACGAATCAACAGCGCTGACAGCAGAGGCTTTTGTACCCGCAGCATTGACATCGGAAATAACGATCTTTCTCTGGGCACAGCTCAACAGCAACAGGGCGGCAAGAATAACAAAAAAATATCTATTCATATTATCATTCCTCCTCTGGTTTTTAATATGTTATAGTATAACCTATGCTGAGCGATTTTTTGAATAAGCGCATGTATCGCGCATTTGGAACAAATCTTAATCACCTGATATGAAAAAACCATGGTCAGGCAGATTCACCCATAAGACATCAAGCCTTGCAGAGTCGTTTACCGAATCCATATCATTCGACAAAAGACTCTG
>PGYF01000125.1 GCA_002839535.1 Nitrospira bacterium HGW-Nitrospira-1 | reverse complement strand
AGGAAGCGACGAAGGCATACTGTTTGGTATGTTGAGGAGCTGACGACGAAGCCAACGCAGTTAGCGTTTGAACGCGACTTCGTATGAAAAGGAAATCCTCAGGAGAAGATCCTGAAGAGCAGAAAGGTGCATAGAGCCCCCATCAAAGCGCCGAGGATAACCTCCCAGGGATTATGAACTTTCACCGCCACCCTGCTTTGCGCTATCCAGACAGCGAGGATGAAGCAGAGCAGCGAGACGAGGAAGTTGCCGGTGATGTATGTGATGGAGACCCATACGGAAAAGGCGAGCGCTGAATGGCCGCTCGGCATGCCTCCGCTAAAAGGCCGGCCCTTTCTGAAGTAAGACTTTGCAATAATCACGAGTATCAACACCAGAATGACCGCAATAAGAGCGATCTCCTCTTTTGAATGCCTTGCTATTGAAAATCCTTCGATGAAAAGGGATTTCAGGTAGGGCGATAGTATGATGTACCCGAGAACTGCCGCACCAAAGGCGGTGACGAGCACTGCCCCTGCTGCGATGTCCTTTGCTACCCGCGCCTTTTCAGAATATTGGGGCGACAGGAGGTCTACAATCGCTTCAACAGCGCTGTTTATCATCTCTGTGGAGATGACGAGGATCACGGCAAAGGATATGATGACGAATTCCAGCCCTCTATCGCAAAGTTGGCGCTCTTAAGCCATTTTCTTAACGGCATCGAAAACCTCTTTCTCTTTCTTTTCCATCTTTTTCTGCTGATATGCGTTTATCTCATGATTATAGCCGATGAGGTGCAATATGCCGTGGATGAGCAGCCTCAGGAGTTCGTCATAAAATGGGACGTCGAATTCCTTTGCCTGCTGCAACGCCTTTGGCACAGAGACGACAACGTCCCCGAGCATGACCGGGACATGATGCAGACCTTCCTCCATCAGGGGGAAGGAAAGGACGTCCGTGTCTTTGTGGATTCCGCGATACCTGGTGTTGAGGATTTTCATCCTCCTGTTATTGACAAAGAGGATGCTCAGTTCAGACGACTGCAGGCGCAGATGAAACAGGGCCTTAGTGAGATCCTTTTTCAACCTCTTCAGGTTCAGGTTTATTGTTCTTTGCCGGTTCTTTATGTATATTTTCATCGCTGAAATCAAAACCCGGATAGTTTATCCTCTTGTGGAAGATGCCGGTGAGTATGTATAGGAAGCGTTTCTTTATCTCCGAGATGTCCTTGAGCGTCAGTTCACACTCATCAAGCTGACCGTCGAGGAATATATGGTTGATGATTTTGTCCACAAGAGCCGAGATTCTGGCAGGGGTAGGTTCGTTCAGTACCCTGGAGGAGGCCTCTACTGCATCTGCCATCATCACAAGGGCTGCCACCCGAGTCTGCGGTTTGGGACCGGGATATTTATATTCGTCCACTGATGGGGACTTTTTCTGTTCCAGTTCCCTTGCCTTCTGGTAGAAACAGGTGATCAGCGCATTACCGTGGTGCTGCCTGATGATATCGATGATCGACTGTGGCAGCTTATACTGTTTAGCCAGTTCAACACCTTCCTTCACATGGTTTGCGATGATCATGCTGCTCATGTGCGGCGTCAGCTTATCGTGCCTGCTTGGATCCATGCTTTGGTTTTCTATAAAATATTCCGGCATCTTTATCTTTCCGATGTCGTGGTAGTAAGAGCTCACCCTTGCAAGCAGTGGATTTACTCCGACCGCCTCTGCAGCCGCCTCTACAAGATTGCCGACGATGACGCTGTGATGATATGTGCCGGGCGCTGTTATCATCAGGGTCTTCATGAGCGGCTGGTTGAGGTCGAGGAGTTCAAGAAGACTGATATCGGTCGTGATCTTGAAGACATGCTCAAGGAGCGGCAGTAACAGAGAGACAATCGCAGAGACTGTCATGCCGGAGAAGATTGCAAAGATGACTGCGTTCCCTGCCATGGCTGTAAAGAGTTCTCCCTGCGCCAGAAGCAGTATCAGCGCAAGGCTGATGTTCGCTATGATTATATATAGTCCGCCCCTCAGCAGAGCCGACCTTTTCTTGCACCGGATCACGCTGAATGCTGCGGTGAGACTGCCTGCGAAGGTATAGATCGGATAGAGCGGGTCTTGCAGCCAGAACCCGGTAAGAAGGCTTACAGTGAAAGAAAAGATAATCGCGGTATGGAAATCGAAAAGGAGGGTCACAAACATCGCTCCTGCGGCGATCGGGATTCCGTATCTGGATATGTCCGTATTAACAAGGCCGAGTCCCTTCGAGAGGTTTTCCAAAAGATATCCGAATGTTCTGCCGATAACTACTGTCCCAAGGATCATCAGGCAGAGGAGTATGAGCATGTTGTAGTTGTTGATATATAAGGGTTTGTAGCGCATGATGTCCCTGTAGAGGATGAAGAGCAGGACAAATGAGATCAA
>PGYF01000124.1 GCA_002839535.1 Nitrospira bacterium HGW-Nitrospira-1 | reverse complement strand
TGTCATTCTCCGGCTTGACCGGAGAATCCAGTTCCTTTTTCTGGATTGCCCGATCAAGTCGGGCAATGACACAAATTAGGAAGCAATTCATCCCTGTGCTCTTGGCACGGGGTTCTTCACTGCCGGGGATGTGGACATTATGGGACATATTAACCTAAAAAATGTGTTTATGGCAGGGCTTATGAAAAAAAGGGTTAGGCTGACGTTTCCTCAAAATCTGATCAAGGAGCCGGTTATTTTTATTATGGCGCAACAGTTCAATGTTGTTCCCAATATCAGGAGGGCGCGGGTTACTGAAACAGCCGGAGAAATGCTGCTTGAACTTGAGGGAACTCAGGAAGATATTGAAAAAGGTGTGCAGTGGCTCAGAGACAAGGGTATTGACATTGAACTTGTGGAAGACAGCATTATAGAATAGCTTTGAACATGAAAAGTCTTATAAAGGAAATTCTATGAAGTATGTAGTGATTATTGGTGACGGCATGGCTGACATGCCGATACATGAACTGGGGGATAAGACCCCGCTTCAGAAGGCGCATACTCCCAATATGGACAGGATTGCAAGGGAAGGCCGGCTCGGAAGTGTGCGGACTGTCCCTGAAGGCATGCAGCCAGGATCTGATGTGGCAAACCTCAGCATCCTCGGTTACAACCCACGTGAGTATTATTCCGGCAGGGCGCCTCTTGAAGCCGCAAGCATCGGCATAGAGCTTGATGCGGATGACGTTGCCTACAGATGCAATCTTGTCACCCTGAAGTTTATTAACAGGGAAAAAACCATGGCTGTTATGGAGGATTACAGCAGCGGTCATATTACGACCGAAGAGGCGAGAGAACTGATCAATGATATTAACAGCGAACTTGGCAATGATAAGATCAGGTTTTACCCGGGTACAGGCTACCGCCATCTTATGGTATGGTCCGGCGGCAGTGTTGATATGGAATGCGTGCCTCCCCATGATATTTTGGGCAAGGACATTATGGATTATCTTCCTGCCGGCTCCGGCGGGCATGTCATACGGGAGATCATGCAGGAGTCTGTCGGCATTCTTGAAAAACATCCCATTAACCTGGACCGCATAAAAGACGGGAAAAATCCCGGAAACAGCATCTGGCTCTGGGGACAGGGAAAAAGGCCGAAGCTGCCGACGTTTTATGAAAAATACTCAATTAACGGCGCCCTTGTCTCAGCGGTAGATCTCACAAAAGGGCTTGGGATATACGCGGGTTTTGAGATTTTGGAAGTCCCGGGAATCACCGGCTGGCTTGATACGAACTATAAAGGGAAGGCTGATGCAACAATAGAGGCGTTGAAAAGAGTTGATTTTGTCTATCTGCACGTTGAGTCTCCTGACGAGGCTGGACATTCCGGCAATTATCATTATAAGATCAAGGCCATAGAGGATTTCGACAAATTAGTCGTAGGCAATGTAATGGACGGCATGAAGGAGTTTGATGAATACCGGATATTGCTTCTGCCGGACCATCCTACGCCGATCGCCCTGAGGACCCATACCGCTGATCCCGTCCCCTTTGTGATGTTCGACAGCCGTGTCAAAATGGAGAACGCAGGTGCGGCGTATGATGAAGCGATTACAGAAAGAAATGACATACTGGTTTTTGATGAAGGCTGCAAACTGATGGATTATTTTATTGGGTCTTCGTGGATGTGAGAGGGTAAAAATATTAGAAAAAGGCTATTCTTAAGATGATTCAAATGGAACGTTTACACGGGATTTCGTCATTCCACGGCTTGACCCCCGCATCAAGCATG
>PGYF01000023.1:23063-27798 GCA_002839535.1 Nitrospira bacterium HGW-Nitrospira-1 | reverse complement strand
TTGATACAGGCCTGGACTTTAAGAGTTATTCCATTCTTGAGCAGGGAAGGATCGGTGAAATTCTCAATTCAAAGCCCCTTGAGAGGCGGTTTATCATAGAAGAAGTCGCCGGGGTTATGAAATACAAGGTCAGAAGGGCCGAGGCCCTTTCCAGGCTGGATTCTTCGCGGCTGAATCTTGTCAGGATAAATGACATCATAGCCGAAGTCAGGAAGCAGATAAACATACTCGACAGACTCGCCAAAAAAGCGGAACGCTACAAGAAACTCTCCTCCGAGATGCACGCAATAGAACTCAAGATCGCAAGAAAAGAATACCAGCAGATAAGGGAATCCCTTGGCCTGATTATTGAAGAATATAATGCGCTTAAGGAAAAAGAGGTTGTTGCCGGCGCCAGGATAACAGAGATAGAAAACAGGACACAGACAAGGCGCGTCTTGCTCCTGGAAAAGGAGAAGGCCCTTGAAGTTGTACAAAACACTTTCCAGGGGATGGATCGGGAAATCGCCGAGATAGAACGTGAGATAGCAGTGGCAAGGAATGATATCGCCAATCTCAATGAGTACCATACGAAACTCCTGCACCAGGGAGAAGATATGGAACAGAGGAGTCTCGATATCTCGGACAAATACAGGGAATTAAAGCTGAACAGTTCCAGAATATCAGAAGAGATGGAGTCCCAGGCAGAGAGCCTGAAGGAGAAGTCTGAAAACCTGAGAGCTATCGAGGAATTGCTTTCAGACAAGGAAGAACTGATAGAGGACAAAAGGCGGGAAATCTTCAGGGTGACGGACGAGATAAGCAAGCTCAGAAATGAACTGGGCAGGCAGGAGTCATTGCTTGAATCCCTCTACAGGAGAGAGGATGCCTCTGTGAGAGAATCCGGAGATTCAAAGATGATGATCGAGGAAATTGTCTCAGCGATAAACGCGGTCCAATCCGAGATCCACGGAAGAAACAATGAGGCCCTTCTAATGAAGGAAAAGAAAGAGATACTGACAGAGGAACTCTATAAAGCGAAGACAAGGCTTGAGGAGTTTGCTTACGCCCTTTCAGAGGCAAGGGAGGAACTCGCTTCCTGCATCTCACGCATGGATTCACTAAAGGAGATTGTTTTTGATCAGCCTACAAGGGAATTGTTCAGGACAAACCCTAAGGTCAGGCTGCTCGCCTCTATATCAGATGTGTTTGATATTGCAACAGACTATGAAAAAGCCGTAGAGAGCGCGCTTTCCGAGAAGGCCGAATTATTCATTCTTGAATCCCTTGACGATATAGAGCAGGCCATAGCCGCATTGAAGGGTCATAGTGTTGACAAGACTGCATTTATTACTGCTTCCCCGCTGCCTTGCTTCGCTGCCGGCGCTGTTCCTGACGGTGTGATCGGCAGGGCTGTTGATTTTGTGAAGCTCAGAGAGGGATATACCGAGGTCGCAGAAAATCTTCTGGGGAATGTCCTGATCGTCAAAGACCTCAAGACCGCCTTTGAGATAAAGACCGTTGCCGGCAGCTATACCTTCGCCACCCTGTCCGGAGAGGTTGTGGAACAGTCAGGCGCTGTTGTCATAGGAGGAGAAAAGGGGATATTCCGAAGAAAGCGGGAGATACGGGAACTGGAAGAGCAGATTGAGGAGAAGAAGGCCTTTAGCGAGCAGACGGCCGATGAGATACAGACCATGCAGAATATCATCCTTGAAAAGGAAGAGGCTGTCAAGGGCGTTGATTCCTCGATACATATATTTGAAAAGGAGCTTTCCCTTGCAAAGCTCACCATAGAAAAATATATGGAGGAGAAGGAAAGGGTGAGCAGAAAACTCTCTTATCTGTCGATAGAACTCGAGGAGATTACACGGGAGAAGGAATCTGTTACCGCGCTCATTATGCATACGGAAGAACAGGCAAAATCGATCGAGGCGCGAAAAGCCGATATGGAGACAGGGCTGCGAAATCTTCAGGAAGGCATCGCCCAGAAGAAATCAGAGCTTGAGGCATACCGGGGCGAGGTGACGGACCTGCGGCTTACGGCTATGTCAAACAGGGGCGTGCTTGAGGCGATCAGGAATGAGATGGAATCATCGACAAAATTCCTTGAAGAACTTAAGCAGAAGAAGGAGGCTCTCCAGGTTGAGATTGCATCTGTTTCCGAGCGTGTTTCCCAGCGCAGGACAGGCATATCCGAACAGGAAGAAAGGCTCAGAAAGCTCGTGGCCGAAGCTGACCTGGTGCGCCGGGATATATCGCAGAGGAAGGAAGAGATAGGGCATGAAAATGAGGACCTCATCGTTGTTGAGCAGGAACTGAGGGGATTGAGGCAGCAGCTTTCCAGGACAACGACGAGGCTGTCAGAGCTCGATGTTCTGAAGACCGAACATAAAATGAGGATGGAGAACATGAGCGAGAATGTCATAAACAACTATGGGACAGAGCTTGAAGCTGTCGAGCTTATGGATGTAACTCAGGAAGAAGAGGAAAGGCTTGCTGATCTCAGGAGCAGGATACAGGAGATGGGGCAGGTCAACCTCGGCACACTCGAAGAATATGATGAACTCAAGACAAGATACGATTTTATGACAAAACAGCAGGAAGATCTCAATAAATCAATTGCAGAACTTGAAGAGGCCATATCCAGGATCAACAACACAACGAAGAAAAAGCTCAGGGAGGCATTTGAGGCGCTGAAAGTGAAGTTTGCCGAGGTCTTTGTGACACTCTTCGGCGGGGGGAAGGCTGAGCTTGTCCTGACAGATGAGAATAACATCCTTGAGACCGGCATTGATATCATCGCGCAACCTCAGGGCAAGAAGCTCCAGAACCTGCATCTGCTTTCCGGAGGGGAAAAGGCCCTTACCGCGCTTGCGCTGCAATTTGCCGGCTTCCTTATCAAACCTACCCCGCTCTGCATACTCGACGAAGCAGATGCGCCGCTTGATGAATCCAATACCGAGAGATATTCGAAGATGCTCGAAGAACTTTCAAAAGAGACCCAGTTTATCGTTGTGACGCATAACAGGACAACGATGGCTGCTGCCCGGCATTTGTATGGTGTTACCATGGAGGAGGCAGGCGTTACAAAGGTAATATCAATGCAGCTTGCAGAGGGCTGATGTTGGGTTAAGTCAAGAAATGGATAAATTATCAGAACTCTTACCCGGGAAGACCTCAACTGCCCCTGAGGATATTTTATGTTACGGGTTCGACGCCTCAGGGCTCCAAGCCCCGCCTGCCGCAGTTGTATGGCCGCGGGACGTCCTTGATGTAATAAAAGTTATAAAGTACGCTTACACAAACAGCATTCCGGTAATACCACGCGGCGCCGGCACAGGCATGACAGGCGGCGCTGTGCCTTCACAAGGCGCAATTATCCTGAGCATGGAAAAGATGAACAGGATAATTGAGATCGATAAGGAAAATCTCACTGTGCTGGTGGAGCCCGGGGTGCTTAACGGTAAACTCCAGAGGGAACTCGAACGCCATAAGCTTTTTTACCCTCCTGATCCCGCGAGCATGAATTTCTGCACCATAGGGGGCAATGTTGCGGAGAATGCCGGAGGCGCAAGGGCGATAAAATACGGGGTTACGAAAGATTATGTGATGGGACTTGAGGCAGTCCTGCCGGACGGAAGGCTGATAAAGACCGGAGTGAAGACAGCAAAGGGCGTTGTCGGCTATGACCTCACCGGGCTTCTGGTCGGCTCTGAAGGGACACTCGCCGTGATAACAAAGATACGGCTTAAGGTACTGCCTATTCCCCAGGAAGTCATAACGCTGCTGGTGACTTTTAAGGAACTCGAAAAATCCGGGGTTGCAGTTACACAGATTATTGCAGCGGGAATAATCCCCAGCGCCCTTGAATTTCTTGACAGAGAGACCATAAAGGCAGTAGAGAACTATAAGCCGATAGGCCTTCCAAATGATATAGATGCAATGCTTCTGATTGAACTCGATGGCACCCCCTCTGTGATAACTAAGGATGCAGAGAAGATATCCGGCATCTGCGAACATCTTGACGGAGAAGTGATTATGGCCGAAAATGAAGCTGCACGGGAGAAGCTTTGGGAGGCAAGGCGCGCAATATCGCCGGCGCTTTTCCATATCAGTTCAACAAAGATCAACGAGGATATTGTTGTTCCAAGAAACAGACTTCCTGAGATGCTCGGGATTTTGCGGGGGCTTTCAGAAAGCTCCGGAATCAGGATCATTAATTTCGGACATGCCGGCGACGGCAATATCCATGTGAATCTTATGGTTGACAGAAACAATACGGATGAATATGAAAAGGCGATGAAACTCGTTGAAGATATTTTCAGGGCGACGCTTGAACTGGGCGGCACTATCTCCGGCGAGCATGGTGTGGGCCTGACGAAAAAGAATTATATTACGATGGAGATACGGCCGGACGAACTTGAACTTATGAAGAAGATCAAGGCGGTCTTTGACCCGAAGAATATCCTCAACCCGGGGAAGATATTCCCATGAGGCTGTAAGCTCCTAATCACGAATTAACTGCAAAAATGCAATTCTTCAGGGACATGATAATGGGACTTTCGGCTTCCTGTGTATCGTGAATTCCAGAAGAGACAGGTCTAAGCCTGCGCAGAAATGAATTGGCCTGTTTTGTTTCAAACAAAAATATTACGGGTCTTCGTGGATGTGAGTGGGTAAAAATATTAGAAAAAGGCTATTCTTAAGATGATTCAAATGGAACGTTTACACGGGATTTCGTCATTCCACGGCT
>PGYF01000023.1:0-23007 GCA_002839535.1 Nitrospira bacterium HGW-Nitrospira-1 | reverse complement strand
GTCGTGGAATGACGGAGGGGGGTCGTGGAATGACGGAGGGGGGTCGTGGAATGACATGATTTGTGACAAGAATGACCCACACGATTACGCGAAGACCCAATATTACAATAGCAGTTATATTTTACAGGAGTTATTGAATGGAAAAAGAAAAAAGTAAAACGATCATGGATAAAATCTGGGATATGTTTGCCTCTGTCAAATTTGCAGTGGTAAATTTTGCCCTCATAGCGCTTACCTCTATTGTAGGCACAGTGGTTGAGCAGCAGGTGGAGCCCGAGAAAAACATAAAGTTGCTTATGAAGATGTTCGGGATTGAGTATGATGCTGCGCAGAGCTTGCTGGGCGTGCTTGATAAGATGAGATTCACAGACATGTATCATTCATGGTGGTTTCTTGCCATTCTGCTTCTGTTTGCGGCCAATCTGATAATCTGCTCTATAGACAGACTTCCAAGGGTGTTGAAATTGGTCAGGGAAAAGGCGCGTCCTCTGTCAATCGAGCATCTTGAGAAGATGTCTGTTAAAAAGGTTTTTTCGCAGAAGGATAAGGCCTCACATATGAAAGAGCTTGCAGTTTCTTCTTTGAACAGGCTCGGATTTAAGCCCTTTGAGTCTTCCGGAGGGCAGGGAACGCAATTGTATGCTGAGAAAGGCAATTTTACCAGGCTCGGCGTATATATCACACATTTAAGTATCCTGCTCATTCTTGCAGGAGCAGTTATAGGAATTTTTTTCGGCTATAACGCTGTCCTCAACCTGCCGGAAGGAGAGGTCTCCTCTTTTGCCTATAAAGACAGAGACACACAGATACCGCTTGGTTTTGATCTAAGGTGTGATAACTTTGAGGTTGAGTACTATCCTGGCACAGACATGCCGAAGGCCTACAAGAGCTGGCTTACCGTGATAAAGAACGGCAAGGAGGTCATGAAGAAGTCTATCGTGGTCAATGACCCGCTTACATATGAAGGGATAACATTTTATCAGTCAAGTTACGGCGCTGTGCCAAACGGGATGGGAAACGGCATATTGCTATTAAACGTTGTTTCAGACAATGGGAAATCCCAACAGATAAAAACTAAAATAGGTGAAAGCTTTGCTATCCCGGGCACTTCTGTTACAGGGCATATCGTTGACTTCAGCCCTGCGCTTTCCTTTGACCAGACCGGCAAGGCCTTTACCTACGCCGGACAGATGACGAACCCTGCGGTATATATTGAATTTTTTGAGTCAGGGAAAATGAAATACTCCGGATGGCTGTTAAAAAGATACCCTCAGACCTGGTCTTTGCCTGACGGCAACAGGGTCGAATTTCTGGATTACTGGGGGGTGGAATATACTGGTATGCAGGTGAGGAAAGACCCTGGCGTATTTATTGTTTATCTGGGTTGTATTCTTATGGCTATAGGATTGTACATGACATTTTTTATGAGTCATAAAAGGATATGGGTCAACATATCCGAAGAAAAAGGAAGTGTGAAAGTCTTGATTGGGGCGTCTGCAAACAGAAACAGGGCGGCCTTCGAGCAGAAGATAGAAAAATTGGCAGGTATGCTGAATGCCGGTCAAAAGGGGGAGAAATAAATGAACAGTTCGACTTTTTTTGGCTTATCAACTGTTGCCTACATCCTCGCAATGGTAACATATATTACTTATCTGGCATTCAGAAAGGCCCGGATAGGGATAGTCGCTACAGTTCTTACTGTCACGGGATTTGTTTCACAGACGCTTGCACTTGGGATGAGATGGAAAGAATTCAGCGATGTAGGGCAAATGGGTTTCCTCAGGGCAGTTCCTTTGACTAATCTGTACGAATCGCTTATCTTTTTTGTCTGGTGTCTTATTCTGGCATACCTGATCATGGAGTTCAAATACAAGAACCGCTCCTTCGGCGCCTTCATAACACCAATCGCGGCCATTGCCCTTGCCTTTATCGATATTTCGGGAATGTCAAAGAATATACAGCCTCTTGTGCCTGCGCTCCAGAGCAACTGGCTTCTTGTGCATGTCATGATGAGTTTTTTCTCTTATGCCATGTTCGCTGTCTCCTTTAGCACAGGGTTGATGTATCTGATTGTGAGGACAGAGAAGAGGAGTGAGCCTGCGTATATCTTCTGGACCGTAATGCTGAGCGTTTTTGTTATAACCCTTTCAGCCATGGGTCTTGATTATTTCACCTTCAAGGTGGCGATAAAGAGTCAGGAAGAGTTGATAAAAAGCTATCTCTTCAAGGCCTCGTTTCTGAGCAGTTCAGCTTTTGTGGCGGCGTCGAGCTGGGCTATTGGCGTGGCCTTCTTTTTTTTCATATGGAGATTCGGCGGGGCGCTGAAAAAAATGGTTGTCAGTTTCAATATCTCGCATGAGATGCTGGATGAGATCACCTATAAGAGTATCGCCATCGGTTTCCCGATTTTTACCCTTGGCGGTCTGATCTTCGGCGCTATATGGGCAGACCAGGCCTGGGGAAAATACTGGACCTGGGACCCGAAGGAAACCTGGTCTTTGATAACATGGTTCTTTTATGCTTTTTATCTGCATAGCCGTCTTATACGGGGATGGAAAGGGAAAAAAGTTGCTATTGTTGCTGTGCTGGGGTTCATGGCGGTGATTTTTACCTATCTTGGAGTGAACCTGCTTCTTTCCGGACTCCATAGTTATGGGTCCCAATAAGTAAGTGTTTATACACAGACACAGAGATTTGACTTAAAAGTTTTTTTATATAAAAATACACGCATATGATGAAAGCCCTGGTTACGGGAGCTACAGGTTTTATAGGAAGCAGCCTCGTGAAAGAGTTGGTGAAGAGGGGCTATGAGGTTACCTGCCTTGCAAGAAAGACCTCTAACCTTCAATGCCTGGAAGGTCTTGATGTGAGTATTGTCTGCGGGGACTGCACAGATCAGGACTCTTTGCGGCAACTCCCTACACATTTCAATTACGTATTTCATCTCGCCGGACTGACAAAGGCCAAAAAAAAAGAAGACTTTTTTCTGACCAATGGAAAGGGGACGGAGAACCTTCTGAACGCCCTGTCAGCCGACACAAAGGCTTTAAAGCGTTTTTTGTATATGAGCAGCCTTGCTGCTGTCGGGCCCAGCCGGGATGGTTTGCCTATTGATGAAACTGCAATACCAATACCTGTTTCAATATACGGCAAATCCAAGCTGGAAGGGGAACGGGCGACGCTCAAGTATAAAGAGCAGATGCCGGTCTCTATTATACGGCCTCCCGCAGTCTATGGCCCACGAGACAGGGATTTTTTTCTGTTTTTCAAAATGGTCAGGAGGGGCTTTTATCCTTACTGGGGAAAATGTTATTATTCACTCCTGTATGTAGATGACCTTGTCCAGGGGTTAATTGCAGCAGCCGAGTCTCACGAGGCTGAAGGCAGGATATATTTTTTGTCGGATGGCAGGATTTATTCAAACGATGACATTGTTAATGAGATAATGCAGGCAATGGACACGAGGGCAGTACGGCTGAGGATACCGTCTTTTGCAATGAAACTTCTGGCGGCGTTTGGCGAGAAGTTCGCAGGCAGCGCAACGATTATAAACAGCGACAAGCTCAGGGAGATTAAGCACAGCCATTGGACGTGCAGTTCAAAAAAGGCGGAAAATGAGTTGGGATTTATCCCCAAGGTTACATTAAAGGAAGGAATTAAATGGACTGTAGAGTGGTACAAAATTCAGAAATGGCTATAAAAAAATCTACTGATATTTTCGAAAAATGCAATAAATTCACAAAGGCCAAAGAGCTGATGTCGGTGGGAATTTATCCGTTCTTCAGGGTTATCGAAAGCGCGCAGGACCCTGAAGTCATCATGAGCGGTCGCCGTATGATCATGGTAGGTTCAAATAACTATCTCGGGCTCACGAACCATCCTAAAGTGAAAGAGGCAGCAATTGAGGCAATAAAAAAATACGGCTCCGGCTGCGCAGGCTCAAGGTTTCTTAACGGCACGCTGGATATCCATGTCAAACTTGAAGAGAAACTTGCACGCTTTATCCGCAAGGAAGCAGCGCTGATTTTTTCTACGGGATTTCAGGTTAATCTCGGCGTGATATCAGCCCTGGTCGGAAAAGGTGATATTATCATTATCGACAAAATGGACCATGCGAGCATTATAGATGGCTGCAGGCTCTCTTACGGCGAGGTGAAAAAATTCAGGCATAATGATATGGCTGATCTCGAGAGGATATTGAAACAGAACGCCGACCGCAGCAAGCTTATCGTTGTAGACGGTGTTTTCAGTATGGAAGGGGACATTGTTAATCTGCCGAAAGTGGTTGAGCTTGCAAAGGCCTATGGCGCCAGATTGATGGTAGATGACGCCCATGGGATAGGGGTGCTGGGGAAGACAGGAAGAGGCACGGCTGAGCATTTCGGTCTTGAAGACGAGGTTGATATCATCATGGGCACATACAGTAAATCCCTGGCCTCTATCGGCGGCTTTATCGCTGGAGACGAAAAAGTCGTGCACTATATAAAACACTTTGCCCGCGCCTTGATATTCAGCGCAAGCCCGCCTCCTGCCTCAGTAGCTGCCGTGAGCGCTGCAATTGATATCATTGATAATGAGCCTGAGAGAATAGAAAGGCTCTGGAAGAATACAGGAAAGATGCTCCAGGGCTTTAAAAGTCTTGGGTTCCAGATAGGCCCAAGCGAAACGCCGATTATCCCTGTCTTCGTCGGTGATAATGAGACAGCCTTTAAAATGACCATGATGCTCCAGGAAGAAGGGGTATTTGCGAATGTTGCAGTAAGTCCTGCTGTGCCTGAAGGCAAGGCGCTGATACGGACGAGCTATATGGCTACCCATACTGAAGAGCAATTGGACCGGGTACTCCTGGCCTTTGAAAAAACCGGCAAGGCGCTGGGCCTTATAAGCTGATAATCTGAAGCTGATAAGCTGAAAACTTGGAACTCATTGAAGTCAAGACAAAAAAGGAACTCGAAAAGTTTATAGACTTTCCATATTCCCTGTACGCAAAAGATCCCCTTTACGTTCCCACCTTAAAAAGAGAAGTCAGGGAGCAACTGTCGGAGAAAAACCCTTTCTTTAAACATGCTGAGGCGAAGTATTTTCTTGCGAAAAACAGCGGAAAAATTGTCGGCAGAATCGCCTCGATTATAAATTTCAGACATCGAGACTTTCATAACGAGGAAATCGGTTTTTTCGGATTTTTTGAATCTATGAATGATCCTGACGTATCAAAAAAGCTGCTCGATACAGCAGCGCATGATTTGAAGATGAAGGGGATGAAGACAATGAGGGGGCCTATGAACTTCTCGACCAATGAGGAGTGCGGTTTCCTTATTGAAGGCTTTGATACCCCCCCTATGCTGATGACCCCTTATAACCCGCGGTATTGCAGTGGCCTCATGGAAAAGTACGGTATGGAGAAGATAAAGGATCTGTATGCATATATCTATGATGTTCAGGAGACCCCTCCGGAAAAGGTTCTGAGGGTTGCGGCAATAGCTGAAAGGCGCGGCATACGTGTGAGATCTGTAGATAAAAAAAGATTTCATGAAGAGATGCTGATTTTCAAGGAAGTATATAATTCTGCATGGGAAAAAAACTGGGGTTTTATCCCGCTTACTGATGATGAACTGTATTTTCTCGGGGAAAGGCTGAAACAAATCGCAGTCCCTGGACTGACATTAATAGCCGAGGATCAGGGCAAGCCGGTTGGTTTTATGGGGCTGGTTCCGGATTTCAATTCCGTCCTCAAACATATGCATGGCAGGCTCACTCCTTTTAGTGTCATAAAGGCCCTGTATTATTCAAGAAAGATTACCGGACTCAGGCTCCTTTTGCTGGGAATAAAACATGAATACAGGAACAAGGGAGTGGATGCCTTGCTCATAAGAGAAGCGTTCAAGGGGATCAAAAAAGGGGGTTATAAGAGGGTTGAGTTTTCCTGGGTACTTGAGGATAACATTCCAATTCAGAGGATTATTGAAATGGCGGGCGGCAGGCTTTATAAAAAATACAGGATTTACGAAAAATCACTGTAATTTTTTAAGAACAAGGACAGCATTCACACCGCCGAAGCCGAACGAACTGGATAGGGCGGTTTTGATGGGGTTGCTTGACAATAAAACCGCTCAAGTGGTAATTTCTTAGGCTATGAGCAAAGATTACAAAGATACCTTAAACCTTCCACAGACAGACTTCCCGATGAAGGCTAACCTTTCCCAAAGAGAACCCGAAATGCTGAAGCTATGGGATGAAAAGCAGATCTACCAAAAGATACAGGAGAAGAATAAAATAAAAAAACCTTATATCCTTCATGACGGTCCGCCGTATGCAAACGGCCATATACATATGGGTCATGCGCTGAACAAGATATTGAAGGACATCATTGTCAAGTATAAGACGATGCAGGGGTTCTATGCCCCGTATATCCCAGGGTGGGACTGCCATGGACTGCCGATCGAACTACAGGTAGACAAAAATCTCGGCGATAAAAAAGACAAGGTCGGCATTATCGAAAAGAGAAGGCTTTGCAAGGAGTATGCGGCGGAGTTTATTGATATACAGAGAGAAGAATTCAAACGCCTTGGGGTATTCGGTGACTGGGGAAGGCCCTATATTACAATGACCTATGATTACGAGGCTTCGATTGTCAGGGAATTCAATGTCTTTATCAGGAACAGGTATGTGCAGAGGAGGAAGAAGCCTGTTCATTGGTGTCCATCCTGCGTGACCGCCCTTGCAGAGGCTGAGGTTGAATATGCGGACAAAGAATCGCCTTCGGTATTTGTGAAGTTCGGTCTTGACGAAGAAAATACAGGAAAATATTTTCCGTCGCTGAAAGGCAAAAAAGTATTTGTTATCATATGGACTACAACCCCCTGGACGCTTCCTGCAAACCTTGCCATAGCGTTTCATCCCGACCTGGAGTATGCCGCCTTGGAACAGGCTGACGAGGTCTATATTGTTGCAGAAGGCAGGATCGAGGCGCTCAGGGAGAGGATAGGTCTTGAAGGTGATGTGGTTGCAAAGGTTTTTGGGAAAGACCTTGAAGGCATGTCGGCAGACCATCCATTTATCAACAGAAAGTCACAGGCAGTGCTCGGCGAATTCGTTTCTCTTGAAGAGGGTTCGGGTATTGTCCATATTGCGCCTGGGCATGGTGAAGACGACTATGTGACAGGCCTGAAATACGGGCTGGATATCTATGCGCCTGTGGATGACAGGGGAAAGTTTACAAAACAGGCCGGCGAATTCGAAGGACAGTTTGTCTTCAAGGCCAATGCGCTGATCATAGAGACACTGAAAAACAATAATCGCCTGATAAAAGAGGAGAATATTTCGCACTCTTATCCCCACTGCTGGCGGTGCAAGAAACCGGTCATATTCCGTGCGACTGAGCAGTGGTTTATCTCTATGGAGCACAACGACCTGAGGAAAAAATGTCTTGCAGAGATAGACAGGGTAAACTGGGTGCCGAAATGGGGAAGGGAGAGGATCTACGGCATGGTCTCCAACAGGCCTGACTGGTGCGTCTCCCGTCAGAGAAGCTGGGGCGTCCCGATCACAATCATCAAGTGTAATAACTGCGGAGAGTTTATAGATGACGCTAAAGTTTTGGACGGCATTGTCAGGCTTGTTGAAGAAAACGGCGCTGACATATGGTTTATAAAAGGGGTTGAAGAGCTTCTCCCTGCCGGATACACGTGCAAAAAATGCGGACATAATAAATTTTCCAGGGAAAAGGATATTCTCGACGTCTGGTTTGATTCAGGCGTCAGTCATGCCGCTGTTTTAGAGAATGACGAAAGGCTGACCTGGCCTGCTGATATGTACCTTGAGGGA
Organism: Nitrospira bacterium HGW-Nitrospira-1; assembly: GCA_002839535.1. Lineage (GTDB taxonomy): Bacteria > Nitrospirota > Thermodesulfovibrionia > Thermodesulfovibrionales > UBA6898 > JAOUFP01. The sequence continues at coordinate 15,183 of PGYF01000023.1, read as the reverse complement.
AGCGACCAGCACAGGGGCTGGTTCCAGAGCTCTCTCATTGCCTCTGTCGGCACGCGCGGGAAGGCTCCCTACAAGACGGTGCTGACACACGGTTTTGTTGTTGACGGCTCGGGTAAGAAGATGTCGAAGTCCCTCGGGAATGTTATCGCTCCACAGGAGATCATCAAAAACTTCGGCGCCGAGATATTGCGCATCTGGGTATCGGCTGAAGATTACAAGGACGATATCAGGATATCAAAAGAGATACTGAGCAGACTGACTGAGGCATACAGAAAGATCAGGAATACCTGCAGGTTTCTGCTCGGCAATATCTATGATTTTGATCACCAGGACTACAGCGACAGGCTCCAGGAGATCGACAGATGGGCGATGAGCAGGCTTCAGGGACTAATCAGGAGGGTGACGAACTCTTACGAAAACTATGACTTTCATGAAGTCTTTCATGCGATACATAATTTCTGTGTTGTTGATATGAGCTCTATCTATCTGGATGTTCTTAAGGACAGGCTGTATACGGCAAAGGCGGACTCGGCTGAACGGCGTGCAAGCCAGTGGGTCCTTTTCGAGACACTCTCGGTCTTGACAAGATTAATGGCGCCGGTGCTCTCTTTTACTTCCGAGGAGGTGTGGGGATACGTTACAGCCAAGAGCAAAGAGTTGGGAGCGAAGAGCGATGATTCGGTGTTTTTTGCATCGTTCCCTACAGTTCAGGAACGGTTCTTTGACAGTGAGCTTGAAGAAAGATGGAAAAAACTCCTCTCCCTGAGAGATGAGGTGAACAAGGCGCTTGAACTCAAGAGGGCTGAAAAATTTATCGGGAACTCCCTTGAGGCAAGGCTCAGGATTTTTCTTCCTGAAGAATACCGGCCCCTTGCCCAATCCTATCTTGCTTTTCTGCCGGCGTTCTTTCTTGTGTCTGCGCTGCAACTGACCAGGGAAAATCTGGACGGCGCATACGAAGGAAATAATATTCAGGGTCTGCAGGTCCTTGTTGAAAGGGCATCCGGAAGCAAATGTCAGCGTTGCTGGAACTGGAGCGGGAGTGTTGGAAGCTTTGAGGAAGCTCCGGATCTCTGCGCCAGATGCCATAACGTCCTTCAATGAAAAAAAGAGTAGTTTATCCGCTTGTCATAATTTCGTTTATTGTCCTGCTTGACCAGATTACAAAATATCTCGCCAGGACATTTATTCATCCCATGGAAACGATTGAGCTGCTTCCTGTGCTGAACCTGGTGAGCGTACGAAACCAGGGCGCAGCATTTGGGATGTTCAGCAGTCTCGGCAATAATTTTTTTATTTGTATTTCTGTTGCAGCGATCCTCTTTATGCTCTGGGTGATTATCACCTCAAGGGAGGACTATCGCATATTTTCCATGCTTGCAGCCGGCGCTATAGGGAACCTGATTGACAGGTTGACGCTCGGATATGTTGTGGATTTTATGGATGTTACGGTTTCAGGCCATCACTGGCCTGCCTTCAATGTCGCTGATTCCGCGCTTACGATCGGGATAGCATTCCTGTTGTTTAATTTGATTATAAAGAGGAATTGATATGTTTCCTGTACTGTTTAAGATAGGACCGCTTACAATCCATACCTATGGATTTTTGGTTGCCATAGGATTTCTCGTTGCCCTGATGCTTGCAGTAAGAGAGGCGAAGAGGAAAGATATTCCAAATGAAAGCATTACTGACGTCGGCTTCTATGCCCTGCTCTCGGGGATTATCGGGGCGCGTCTCTTTTTTATATTAACGAACTGGCAGCGCTACATGGAGCATCCCATAGATATGGTGAAGATATGGGAAGGCGGGCTTGTCTTTTACGGAGGCATGCTCTTTGCCTTGCCGACAGTTATATGGTTTGCGAAGAAGCGTGGACTCCCGTTATGGCGGACAGCAGACGTCTGGGCGCCTTCAATAGCCATAGGACATGCCATTGGGAGGCTCGGCTGCTTTTGTGCGGGATGCTGCCACGGAAGGCCTGCGGAAGGTCTGCCGTGGGCGGTCACCTTTACCAATCCGGATTCCCTTGCGATTATAGGGACCCCGCTGCATCCAACACAGCTCTATGAATCTGCTGCAGAATTCCTGAATTTTCTCATACTCATAACCCTAAGGAGACGTCAATCTTTTAATGGGCAGCTCTTCTGGATGTACATTCTAAACTATTCGATTATCAGGTCCGTAGTTGAGATATTCAGAGGCGATGCAATAAGGGGCTTTCTCTTTCCAGGCCTCTCCTGGTCACAGGCGATAAGTGTTGTCATGTTTGTCACAGCGGTTTCATTTCTTGTTGTATTGAAGAGGGAAAAGAATCTGTAAGCGTCTGATTTTTCGGAAGAACGAATAAAAATGTCTGAAAGGAAACAGCAAGGTAATTGAAAGATGTCACTCAGAAAATATTTATTATCCCGAAATATATCCCTGCTGCTACCAGGATCGCACCACTGAAGGATAAGACCAATGGCTATGGGGATATTTGTTGTTCCGACCTGAAAGCTGTTGATCAGTTTTTCAGCGCCTGGGATGAAATAGCCAAGCCCGACGCCAAAGACCATTGCGGCAAATATCCACAGGGTAAGAAATCTATCAAGAAAAGAAAGCCGTTTGCCTGTTTTTTCAGTCATTTACACCTCCCGGCACATCTTTTTTTGTCTGGAAGAGACAAAACATTATCCTTGGAAGTCTTGCCCTGCAAGAATGCATGAAGCCTTTCTTTGTCCTTCGTTACCGCTTCTTTGGGTATCTTTTCGAGGGTTGACAGCAGAAGGAACCTTCGGAACATATCGGATTCATCAAGGCGGTAATGGATCCACCGTCCCTGTTTTCTGTCTTTCAGAAAACCCGCCTCTTTTAATACATTTAAATGAAAGGAGACTTTGGGCTGGCTCATTTCCATTGCCGCAACGATGTCGCAGACGCAGAGTTCTCCGTTTTCGAGGAGCTTCAGTATCCTAAGCCTTGTCTCATCAGAAAGCGCCTTAAAGATATTCAGCAATACTTCCATACTATATCTCTGACCGTATTAACTCTTTGACTCTTTCAGGGCTCGGCAGTGGTTTCCCTGAATGTTTTAGTTTCCCATTGACCACAAGTCCTGGTGTGGACATGGTGTATTTCATGATCTCCTGAATATCTGAGATCATCTTGATCTTCGCATCAATACCAAGTTCTTTAACTGCTGTCTTTGCAAGTTCCTCCATCTTGTGGCAATTTGCACAACCAGGGCCTAAGATTTTGATTTCCATTTTTTGTTCTCCTTGACAGTCTTGTAAAAAGTCAAAACTTCATTTCATAGTCCAAGATTCCTCACTTCGTTCGGAATGACATCTCATACCTTTATAAGAGGTCCCAACGGTCTTCATAGAATTGCATTAAAAAGATAGCCGACAGCTATGATGGTCGCCGTCATTATTCCGACAAATACGCCGAGTAGCGGGATTTTCAATACCTTGCGCAAGATTATCATCTCCGGCAGAGACAAGGCAGTTACCGCCATCATAAAGGCGAGCACTGTCCCCATGCTCATTCCTTTTTCCATTAATGCATAGACGATTGGTATGACACCAGCGGCATTAGAATACAGAGGCACGCCAATCGCCACAGCAACAGGCACAGCGAACGGATTTCCTTTTCCTGCGTAATGAGTGAGAAAGTCCTGAGGTACATATCCGTGGATAAACCCGCCGATGCCGATGGCTATGATGATGAAGAGCCATATCTTTTTCAGGATGTCCAGGGTATTCCATTTTGCTACCGCGAGCCTTTCCCTGAATGCCGGAGGTGAGGCCGCCTGCCAATGTCCAACATGAATTTTAAAGACGTATTCTTCTATCCACTTTTCGAGTTTCAGTTTACCGATGATCATGCCCGCAGAGATGGCTGTGAGAAGACCAGCGCCGATATAAATTGCAGTTACCCTCCATCCGAAGAGGCCCCAGAGCAGCACTATCGCCACCTCGTTCACCATGGGTGAGGATATGAGGAAAGAGAATGTTATCCCCAGCGGCACACCCGCCTCAACAAAGCCTATAAAGAGCGGTACCGCCGAGCACGAACAGAAGGGGGTGACAATGCCGAGGAGCGCCGCAAGAATATTACCTATAAACTCTTTTTTATGAGACAGAATGCGTTTTGTCTTTTCAGGCGGAAAATAACTCCTGATTACGGATATTGCAAATATGACGACAAAAAGGAGCAGAAATATTTTTATCGTGTCGTAGATAAAGAAATTAAGGGCATCAGCAAGGCGGGAATCCCTTGGAAGATTTATAAGGTCATACGTAATGTAAGCTGCAAAAGACTTTAACAACCTGTTCCTCCAAACATGAAAGTATCGTAGATATATAAACAAAAATTGATATGATTGTCAAGAGTTTCCTGCCAAAACAATATATTTTAATGAAAAATTAAACAACAGGAAAATACATGGCAAAGAAAAAAATGCTCCTGATGAAAGGCAATGAGGCGCTTGCAGAGGCTGCCATACAGGCCGGATGCCGGTTCTATGCCGGGTATCCGATAACTCCCCAAAATGAGATACCGGAATATCTTTCAAAGAGAATGCCGGAAGCAAAGGGCGTTTTTATCCAGGCAGAAAGCGAGATCGCATCGATCAACATGGTCTATGGCGCCTCTGCAGCAGGAGTCAGGGCCATGACCTCATCGAGCGGTCCCGGTATCAGCCTCAAGCAGGAGACGATATCCTTCCTTGCCGGTGCAGAGCTTCCAGCGGTCATCATCAATATCCAAAGGGGAGGGCCGGGGCTTGGGAATATTACTGCGAGCCAGGCTGATTATTTTCAGGCGGTAAAGGGCGGCGGACACGGCGATTATAAATGCATTGTCTTTTCCCCTTTCAATGTGCAGGAGATGTGGGACCTGACCATGCGTGCCTTTGATAAGGCGGATGCGTACCGGATGCCGGTAATAATACTGGGCGATGGCGTAGTGGGGCAGATGATGGAGCCGTTTCATCCGACAAAATATGTGCGCCCCGGTTTGCCTGAAAAGGACTGGATACTGGACGGGTGCAGGGGCCGTGAGCCAAGGGTCATCCGTACATTGTTTGTGGGCTCCGGAGAATTAGAGAAGCAAAACATCCTTCTCCAGAAAAAATACGTCCTCATCAGGAAAAAAGAAGTGATGTTTGACGCCTATGATATAGAGGACGCCGAGTTGGTTGTTGTTGCCTTTGGTATTGCGGCGAGAATAGCGCTTTCAGCGGTTAAAGAGTTGAGACGCAAAGGCAAAAAAGTCGGCCTTTTCAGGCCGGTGACGTTATTCCCATTTCCGGAAAAACAGATTGCGGATATTGCGGACAGGAAGAAAAGATTTATTGTTGTTGAAATGAATGCAGGCCAGATGGTGGAAGATGTGAGGCTTGCGGTGAACGGGAAAGCAGACGTCCTGTTCTATGGCAGACCAGGAGGGGCTGTTTTCAACCCCGAAGAGCTTTACCGGAAGATAAAGGCGGCATATCCCCGAGTTGCCGGAACCGCTGGATAGTGAAGATAAGAGAGAAAAATTGTGTCAATATTCTGGTCAGGGGCGTGAACTGGATCGGCGATGCGGTAATGACTATGCCTGCCCTCAGGGCGCTAAAACACTCTCATCCCGAGGCCCGGATAACGCTGCTTGTCAAACCCTGGGTTTCGCAGCTCTTTGAGAAGGACCCCAATATTGATGAGATCATACTCTATACGGATTTATATCAGGGACTTGCAGGGAAATTCAAACTGGCTGCTGAGATCAGGAAACATGGTTTTTGCATGGCGGCGCTCTTCCAGAATGCCTTTGACGCAGCATTTATCGCATTCCTTGCCGGAATACCAGAAAGGATTGGGTATAACAGGGACTGCAGAAGATTGCTGCTCACAAAAGCCATTCCCTTTGACGATCGCGCACGAGACTTACATCATATAGAATATTATCTAAACCTTATCAGGAAGGCTGGTTTTCCGGCAAAATACGAACTTCCCTGGATATATCTTTCGGCGGAAGAGAGGCTTGATGCAAGGAATAAGCTGAAGGCGCTGAGACGGCCCATTGTCGGGATAAACCCGGGCGCAACATACGGCTCTTCAAAGCGATGGCCTCCGGCCCGCTTTGCGGAAGTGGCCTTTCGGGTGGTCTCCGAAATGCACGGAAGCGTTGTAATCTTCGGGGGTCCTTCAGAGGCTGTGATAGCCGAAGAGATTGAGCGGGAATTTAACAGGCTTTCCGGAAATCCTGAACTGGACTCATCACTCATTACTCATCACTCATTACTGAATATGGCCGGCAGGACAAGTCTCAGGGAGCTTATATCATTGATCTCTGAATGCGAACTGCTGGTGACGAATGATTCCGGTCCCATGCATATCAGCTATGCGGTCAGAACCCCTGTTGTTGCGATATTCGGCTCTACTTCTCCTGAGCATACTGGTCCCGCAGGGAAGAAGGATATCGCTATAAAAAAGGCCCTCGACTGCGCACCCTGCTTTGAGAGAGAGTGTAAAAAAAATAATCTCGAATGTATGGAGAAGATCACCTCAGGAGAGGTCTTCGATGCGGTAAAAGAACGGAGCAATGTAAAAAAGGCGGTCTTCTTTGACAGGGACGGGACACTCTGCAAGGACACCGGCTATCTGAGCAGGATGGAGGATTTTGAGGTATTCCCCGACATCGGTTTTTTAACGAGGCTTAAGCAAAGGGGATTTTCCCTCATAGGGATAACGAACCAGTCAGGGATATCAAGAGGTCTGGTTGATGAGGATTTTGCCAGGAAGATCAACAGCATTTTCCTTGATACCTATGGTTTTGACGGCTTCTACTACTGTCCGCATCATCCTGATGAACATTGTTCCTGCAGAAAGCCCGAGCCGGGGCTTCTCCTGGAGGCCAGGGCAGATTATAATATTGATCTGAAGAAATCCTTTGTTGTCGGTGACAAGAATATTGATATGCTTCTTGCAAGGTCAGCAGGCGCTACAGGCATTCTGGTAAGGACGGGACAGGACAGTGTTTCGCCATATGCCGATTATACGGTCGCAAACCTCGGGGAGGCTGTTGATCTGATTATACGGAAAGACAGGACAGGACAATGATAAAAAAAAGCAAAAAATGCAAAAAAATCCTTGTTGTCAAGCCGAGTTCTCTTGGGGATATTGTCCATAGTCTTCCCTTTCTGAACTCGCTCAAGACCTGCTTTCCGAAGGCCGAAATCCACTGGGTGATTGCCAAGGGGCTGGAAGGTCTTCTTGAATGCCATCCTATGGTGGACAGACTGATCATCATCAATAAAGATATATGGAAAAAGCTCTCGAGGATGACGGATACCATAAAAGAGGTGAGGCAGCTTCTGAAGGACATACGGAGTGAACGATATGATCTTGCAGTTGACCTTCAGGGCCTGTTCAGAAGCGGCGTCATCACCTTGGCAACACGCGCCCCTGTAAGGATCGGATTTTCCGAGGCAAGGGAAGGGAGCAGGTTTTTCTATAACGTCAAGGTAAAAGGCGGCAAAGATGTCCATGCTGTCCAAAGATATATGAAGATAGCAGGCGCGCTCGGCTGTGATACGGAAGAGATTCTTTTTCCTTTTCCCCTCTGCAGGAGCGAGATGAAAAACATGGAAGATATAAGAAGCTGCATAAAAGAGTACGCAGTTATTGTGCCTGGCGCGCGCTGGGACACAAAGATATGGGATGCCGGGAATTTCGGCAGGCTCGCTTCATTTCTCCCGATACAGTCAGTAGTAATAGGGGGCAAGGCTGACATGGCAATAGCTGAAAAGGTTGTTCAGGCCTCCAGCGGAAAGGCGCTCTCTCTTGCCGGCAAAACAGGCCTTAAAGAGTTGATCGAGGTGATGAGGCATGCCAGGCTGGTAATCTCCAATGATTCAGGTCCCATGCATATTGCAGCCGGATTTCAGGTCCCGGTCGTTGCGATTTTTGGGCCGACAAGTCCCGTGAGGACAGGCCCCTATGGAGCCGGCAATATAGTGATACAAAGCGACGCTGCCTGCGCCCCGTGTTTTAAAAAGAAATGCGGGGATATGCGGTGCATGACCGGGATATCAGTTGAAATGGTTTATGAAAAAATGAGAAATATATCATGTGGTTTAAGAAAAACAGATCTGTAATTGCTGTTTCATTTTTTTCTCTTTTTCTCTATTCCGTATTATTTTTTGCGCGATCTTTTGATGATAACAGGACCGCCAGTTGGCAGGATGTATTCACTGTCGCAAACCCGTTAATTGTTTTTTCCATTCTGGTCATCTGTATTCCGGCAGCCTGGCTGCTTTCAAGACTGACTTTGATGGAGCGTTACCCTTCCTTCTTTCTTTTTAGCTCTTCTTTTGCGATGGCAGCCTCTTTCTGGAGTGAGCCTGAGATTATCGTTGATGCTTCCCGGTATTTTGCGCAGGCAAAGCACCTTGAGTTATATGGAGCGGGTTTTTTCCTCAGGGAATGGGGAAGGGCTATTGCGGCATGGACAGACCTGCCGGTTGTGCCTTTTTTTTATGGTCTGATCTTTAAGGTTTTTGGAGAGAGCAGGTTGTATATCCAGATATTCACGACACTTCTCTTCTCACTGTCGTCTGTGCTCACCTATTGGATAGGGAAAAAGCTCTGGGATGCGGATACGGGTTTTTATGCCGGACTGCTTCTTCTGGGCATACCCTATCTCTACTCGCAGGTCCCGCTCATGCTCGTTGATGTGCCTGCCATGTTTTTTCTTTTGCTTGCAATCCTGTCTTTTCTCACAGCTCTTGAGAAAGGCAAGGCATTGAGGATACTGTTATCTTCTGCGGCAATTACGCTGGCGTTTTACTCGAAATATTCAATGTGGATGATGCTCTCGGTATTGCTTGTTCTTGCCCTGACATGCCGTGATTCTTTTCCAGAACTGAAAACTTCCGTCTATCTTAGGCGGGTTTTTGCCATACTTTCAATAGCTGCTTTTCTCATAGGAACGGTCTTTGTTTATAAATTTGATTCCATGTCGGAACAGATCAGCCTGTTGCTGTCGTATCAAAAACCCGGACTGCGAAAGTGGGGAGAGAGTTTTGTCTCTACATTTTTCTTTCAGATACACCCTCTGATTACACTTGCTGCAGGATATTCTGTTTATGCAGCCTGCAAAAAAAGGGATGTCAGGTATCTGGGTGTGTTCTGGCTTGTGGCGCTCGTGTTCTTGTTCCAGATCAGGAGAATACGGTATATCATGATGGTTTTCCCGATGCTGGCCCTCATGGCTTCTTACGGGCTGCAGCGGCTCAGGCAGAAAGAGATTATCAGGTTTATCGCATTGTCTGTAGTAGCGTTCACTTTTGCAGTAGGCGTATTTGCCTATCTGCCGTTCCTCCAGAAAAACAGCGCATCGAATCTCATGAACGCAGGCAGGCATCTCGATTTGCTGGATGTAACAGGCGCAGAGGTCTTTACCGTATCTTCAGAAAATTCTTTTGTGAACCCCGCGGTAGCCGTCCCGATACTTGACCTCTTTACAAAAACACAGATCCGTTATAATTATATTGGGGAAAAACCATATTCAGCCGAAGATCTATCCCGGTCACCGTTCAGGTTCAGTTGGGAATATAAAAATCCCAAGTATTATACAGTGACGAAAAAGACAAACCAGGGCCGTTCAGCAGTGGTGGTAATTTCTGATGAAACAGGAATGAAACTGCCAATGGAAATAAAACAGAAGATTGCCGGATTTGGCAAAAATGTATCTTTTGTCACAACTGATAACATATATGAATATCAGCCGGTTGTTACTGTTTATCTAAACGCTGCAAAAGATGCATGGCAGAAGCGCTGATCCGTCCGCTGCATAAAGAAACAGCGAAGTGCTATAATATGCCCATGAATCCGGTGTTGCGCAGAAAGATTGAAAGGTTGAAGGAAGAAATCCTTTATCTGGAAGTCAACAGGGCGAAATTTTTGAAGGAGCTCGGGGTCTCAGTAGAGGCAAAAAAGATAGCGGAACGCTCTGCGTATCTGGCCACAGAAATAGCCCTCGATATAACGGAACTGGTCATCTCCATGAAGGGCCTGCCCAGGCCTTCGTCATACAGTGATTCCATTTTTAAGCTCGGTGAATATAAGCTGGTTCCGAAGGATTTCTCGCGCAGGTTTGTTTATGTCGCAGGTTTTAGAAATTTTCTTGCTCACGACTACGAAGTGGACACTTCTGCCGACATGAAGCGGTTCCTCAAGACCGGAATTAACGATATGAAAAGATTTATCTCTTTGATGGAGAAACTGTGAAGAACGTACAACTGTCGATAACGGATGTCTTGCGGAAAGACAAGACCATCGAATTCGCCTATCTGTTCGGCTCAAGGGCAACTGGTGGGGCAGCTGAGGGAAGCGATTGGGATGTCGCCGTATTCTACAGGAACGACCGGAAGGTATCCCGTTGGAGAAGGTTCTATCTCGAGGCGAAATTGTCCCGCATGCTCGGAGCTGAAGTCCAGGTTACGGTCTTGAACGACCTTGGTTCCCCATTGTTCCCATTCGAAATTATCAGTAAAGGGATACTGCTCATAGATAGAAATCCCGAACGCCGCCTGGTTTTTGAAACCAGGGAGATCGCCGCCTATCATGACTGGCAGTATTTTCAAAACAGGCGGGTAACTTCAAGTCCCTCTCCTCCCTCTTTGAACACTCGCTGCACACGCCCCGTAACACACACACCATGCCAACGCCGCGTGCGTGTTGACAAAACAAAACGTCTATGATATTTTAACAAAAAAACGAGGAGGTAGGAATGGAAACTATAGTAGAAAGTGTAACTTTCGGTTTTATCATTTCCGGCTTGATAGTCGGGGGGCTTATCGGATTTATTTTGCAGCGTGGAAGGTTTTGTATGAACAGCGCCTTCAGGGACACGATCTTTATCAAGGACTTTACACTGTTTCACGCATACATTGTTGCCCTAGCCATTATGCTGATTGGTTCCAACCTGCTTGATGAAGCGGGAATCATCCATCTGAAGGCCCAGTCGTTTTATCCGCTTGCCAATATCATCGGCGGTTATATCTTTGGCCTCGGCATTGTTCTTGCGGGCGGGTGTGGAAGCGGCATCACCTACAAAGGGGGTGAGGGGCAGATTGCATCATTGTTTGCAGTCTTCGGCTTCTTCCTCGGTATCGGGGCGACGACTAATGGAATCCTGAATCCCGTCTACAACCTTCTTAGAAGCGTCAAAATCGGCGAGGGGCCCCTCACACTGTATGGAATAGCCGGCGGTGAGGAAAACCCGGCTATCAAGTGGGGCGTTATTCTCCTTATATCCGCACTTTGCATATTGTTCGCCAGTAAGAGCAAGCCTTTCACCATCAGAAAATCAAAGGGTTTCTACTGGTCGATAACAGCTGTTTTGCTGGGTATTATGGGGGTTATTACCTTTTGGGCATCTGAATATTTCGGTTCGCCGGGCTTTGCAAGGGGTATGAACTTCACTACCCCGAATGGCGAGTTATTCTTCACTATTCTCACCGGTGACGCCCGTTCAAGATTCTTTCCTATGTATGACATCCTGGGCTTCAAGGTAACGTGGGCCGAATTTTTCTATATTGGTGTGCCTCTCGGCGCTTTTATCAGCGCCAAAATTCTCAAGGAGTTTGCCTGGAAGACACCGCGTGACGCAAAGGAACTCCTTACCGTGCTTGGCGGCAGTCTCATGATGGGATTCGGCGCTGCCACTGCAGGCGGCTGTAACGTTGGTCAGGGTCTTACGGGTTTTACCACACTCTCTATCGGGAGTATTGCCGCTACGATAGCCATTATCCTCGGCAACTGGACAATGGTCTATTACAAATTCATCAAGCCAATGAATGATATGGAATAAGTAATTTTCGCTTGAAAATTAAAAACCTGGGGGAGAGACGGCTTCATCCCCTCCAATACTATATCCCGCCTTATTCTGTTTCGACTTGTCTGAAATTTATACAAGGTGAATGAATATAACGGGATTTTATGCATAATACAGTGAATAGGGAAAATACAATGGTTATCCTGGGCGGAGGTCTCACCGGCCTTTCTGCAGGCTATGTGTTGAGCAAGGCAGGGTTCAGCGTAAAGGTGTTTGAAAGCGATGCAACGGTCGGCGGTCTTTCAAAGACGATTGTGAAGGATGGCTTCAGATTCGATCTTGGGGGGCACAGGTTTTTCACGAAAGACGCCAGTATCGACGGATTCGTCAGGGACCTGATGAAAGGGGAACTGATTACAGTCAACCGTACGAGCAAGATTTATCTGAGGAATAAATTTTTCGATTACCCCCTCAAGCCCTTGAACGCGATGTTCGGGCTGGGGCTGCCGACCACCTTCAGGATAATGTGTGATTACGGGATTGAGAGACTCAGGAATTTATTGAAGGAAAAAGAGCGCATTTCCCTGGAAGACTGGGTGGTCAGCAATTTCGGGCGCACGATGTTTAATATTTATTTCAAGCAATACAGCGAAAAAGTCTGGGGGATTGACTGTGACCGTATCAGCGCGGAGTGGGTTGCCCAGCGGATCAAAGGCCTGTCTCTTGCAAAGGCGGTGAAAAACGCTTTTTTTAAATTTACCGGAAAAGACATCCCGACACTCACGGACAATTTCCTTTATCCTGAATTGGGGATAGGCCGGATTTCCGACAGGCTTAGAGATGAAATCGAAATAGAGAATGCCGTATACACCAATACCACAGTGGAATCTGTTAATCATTCGAACTTCAGGATAGACAGTATTGTGGTGAAGAACCAGGGCAGCGCCCGTATTGTCTGCGGCGAAGAGTTCATATCGAGTATGCCGGCAACGAAACTGCTCAGCATACTGAATCCCGCGCCTCCCCAGGGTATCCTGGATGCTGCGTCAAGGCTCAAATTCCGGGGCCTTGTGATTGTCACGATAATGGTTGACAGGAAAAGGGTTACTGACCAGACATGGATATACATACCTGAACAGAAAATACCCTTCGGAAGAATACATGAACCGACCAACTGGAGCGATAAAATGGCCCCTCCTGGCAAGACGCTTATTGTTACGGAATTCTTCAGCTTTAAGGGCGATTCTCTCTGGAACGAAACTGATGAGAGGCTCAAAGACATTACTATAGAAAATCTCGAAAAGCTCGGATTCATAAAAAGAGATGAAGTGATTGACGCTATGGTGGTTAGGGTGCAAAAGGCATATCCCCTCTTTGAGGTCGGCTATAAGGAACTCTGCAAAAAAGTCTATGATTATCTGGCTCTGTTTGGCAATCTGCATGTTGCGGGCAGGACCGGGATGTTCAGGTACTATAATATGGACCACGCAATCAAATCCGGGCTTACAACTGCGGAAAAGATAATTAAGAATATGCAGGATACAAGATGCAGGATACAGGATGAAGAAAAGATACAGGACAAAAATCATGTATCGTGCATCTTGAATCATGTATCTTGATTTGATATGCGATGTGCGCTTGTAATCCCCTCCTGGGTCCCGGAAGACATTTTTTCTTCAAAGACAGCCGGTTCGCAGATCAATTACTGGCAGCCGCTCGGCACTCTCTATGTAGCTGCGGTATTGCAGAAGGCCGGTCATGAAGTCAGGTTTTTTAACGGCGCATTTATGTCCCATAAACAAATCCTCGCTGAAATAAAGCAATTTGATCCTGGTTTTATCGGTATTTATTCAACGACTTTCGGCTGGAAAAAGGCAAAGAAGACAGCTGTTGATTTCAGAGAGATGTTTCAGCGGCATGTCTTTATTTGCGCTGGCGGCCCTTATCCTATTGCAATGCAGGAAAAATGTCTTGAAGGTGGAGGAAAGCCCTTTGACGCTATAGTGTGCGGTGAAGGTGAATTTACCTGTCTTGAAATACTTGAAAGGCTGGAGAGCGGGGAAAGCCTTGAAGGCGTCAAGGGCGTGATTTACCGTGACGGAGAAAGGATCATAAAAAATCCGGAGAGGCCTTTGATCGCCGACCTCGATTCACTGCCTTTTCCAGCGCGGGAACTTCTCGGTGACTCGAATAAATATACCCCCCCCCCGGCCACCTATAAAAGAAAACCTGTTGCAGTACTTATGACCTCAAGGGGCTGTAACCGGAGATGTATATACTGCTTCCAGATAGACAAAGAGAGAAAAAGCGGCATTCGTTACCGCAGTGTTGAAAACGTCCTGACAGAAATAGAACATTGCATTGAGCAGGGGTATAGAGAGATCAAGTTCATTGACGACACCCTGGCTGCTGATTATGACAGGGCGATGAAGTTTGCGAAAGAGCTAAAGGCCAGAAAGCTTGACTTCACCTGGTTCGCCTCTGCCTGTGTGAATCAGGTGGACAAGCCATTATTGCAGGCGTTCAAGGATGCGGGCTGCTGGGCAATCCTCTTTGGCGCTGAGAGCGGGGTGCAGAAAAACCTCAATACCATCCGGAAAGGTACAACCCTGGAACAGATCCAAAAGGCGGTGAAAGCTGCGCAGGAAGTGGGGCTTAAGGTCAATACTCCTTTTCTCTTCGGCATTCCAGGGGAAACCTTTGAAGAGGGGCTTCAGACTATCGATTTTGCGATTGAACTGAATCCTGATATGGCAAACTTTCATGCGATTACTCCATTCCCCGGCACCTATCTCTATGATAACCTCGAAAAATACGGGACGATGTCGGATGAGCTTACCGACTTTACCTACCAGGGCGCTGCATTCATCCCTTATACCATGACCAAGGAAGATATATTAAGGCTTCGGCAGATAGCGTTTAAACGGTTTTATACCAGGCATTCCTTTATCCTGAAGAAATTGCTTGAACTGAGAAGCCCCCATGATTTTGCTATGGCCCTGAAAAGCCTTCGGAGCCTTTTTTGGATATGGGCAAAAAGCGATCTGTTCAGCAAAAAAGACCACGAGCCGCCGTTGTTTAAATCATAGTGTAGTGCGTTAACTTTTATGATATACTTTTTAATGAATTGCCTCCTAATTTGTGTCATTGCCCGACCCCCCTCCGTCATTCCACGACCCCCTGATCAAGTCAGAGGGCATGCTTGATCGGGGAATCCATACCCTATCCTGGATTGTCCGGTCAAGCTGGACAATGACAACAATATATAAATCTGGATTGGGAGACTGCCCCGCACCCCCTGATCAAGTCAGAGGGCATGCTTGATGCGGGGGTCAAGCCGTGGAATGACGAAATCCCGTGTAAACGTTCCATTTGAAT
>PGYF01000123.1:2447-4257 GCA_002839535.1 Nitrospira bacterium HGW-Nitrospira-1 | reverse complement strand
GGTCAAGCCGTGGAATGACGAAATCCCGTGTAAACGTTCCATTTGAATCATCTTAAGAATAGCCTTTTTCTAATATTTTTACCCACTCACATCCACGAAAACCTAATATTTTAAACTTTTTTTTGAATAAAAATAAAGACAACCCGGAAGACACGGCTTTCAGGATACACACCCAAAAAATGCAGTTGAATTATGCTCTCATTTTTGGGTCAAATAAAAACAGTCACCCGAAGATAAATTCTTTGAGCGCTTCTTCATATTTTACCGGCGCAAACCCGAAGTCCTTCTCTATGGATTTCGGGTCGCAGATATTATCCTGCTCAAGGAGTCTAAGTTGGTCAGTCGTGACAGGCGGGGAAGGAAGTATACTCTGAATAACCGCTGCGCCAAGTTTCATCAGTCCCATTGGAATATTCAGAGTCGGCCTGCTGTGGCCCATTGACCGCGAAAGCGTCTCGACGATTTCTTTATACGTTAGCTGTTCCAGGCCGCCGATTTCATAGGTAGAGACATAGGAATCCGGGTTCTCGATCACATTACCGATACAGACAAGCCAGTCTTTTATATAGACAGGCTGGAACTTCGCCATGCCCTTTCCGGGGATGGGGATGACCGGCGAGAGCTTTAATATGTCTATCAGTTTCTTCGTAAAACCATCCCATGGTCCGATGATGAGCGAGGGTCTGAAGATGGTGTGCCTGAGCCCGCTGTGTTTGACAATCTCCTCAGCCTCTGCCTTTGTTCTCAAATAGCCTGACCATGAGTTCTTATCCGCTCCGAGGGCTGACTGATAAAAAAAATGCCTCACGCCTGCCTGTTTTGCTTCTGCAACAAGGTTGGCTGTCCCATTACAATGGACCGCATCAAAGGTCGCGTTGCCTTTTTCCTCGATAACGCCTGCGAGATGGATCACAAAGTCCTCAGGACTCAATATGCCGGTCAAGGTCTCGGAGCGTGTTACATCGCCTCTGATGACTTCCGCGCCTTTTGCTGAAAGGGATTTTCCGGCTCTCTCCGAGCGTGCAAGGCATCTTACCCTATGCCCTTTTGCGAGCAGGTAATCAACAAGATGTCCGCCGACAAAACCTGATGCGCCTGTGATAAAGATCAATTGGACAGCCTGAAATACTTGCTGCCAATCAGTTCCGAGAATCTCTTGAATGAACGTTTCTGAATTTCACTGTGTATATTATTGCCATGCGAATCCATGGTTACTATGGCAGGGAAATCCTTTATCTCAAAGAGCCACATTGCCTCTGTCGGGCCAAAGTCTTCGAGCTTCCATACATCAACTGTCTTTACGATCCTGTCTGCAAGATAGGCGGCAGCGCCTCCAATGGTATGGAGATATACGCAACCTGCTTCCTGAAGCGCTGCAAGTGTCTTTTCTCCCATCCCGCCCTTGCCCATGACACCGCGCAAGCCGTATGTCCTGATCACATCTGC
Source organism: Nitrospira bacterium HGW-Nitrospira-1 (assembly GCA_002839535.1). Taxonomy (GTDB): domain Bacteria; phylum Nitrospirota; class Thermodesulfovibrionia; order Thermodesulfovibrionales; family UBA6898; genus JAOUFP01. The sequence continues at coordinate 2,811 of PGYF01000123.1, read as the reverse complement.
CTCATACATTTCAACGCGCATACTCGTAGTCGGGCCTGCGGCAACCACATTATACCCGCTTTTGGTCTTGCGCATGATCGGGCCGCAGTGATACAGGACAGCCCCTTTCAAATCAAAAGGGATATCCTCTTTTTCAGGTCTTTCTTCAATAAGATATTTATGGACCCTGTCCCTGCCGGTAACGATAACGCCGTTCAGGGATACAATATCTCCTGCCTTGAGAGAACGGACATCCTCATCAGTCAAAGGAAGGTTGATTATCTTTTTATGGGTCTTCGCGTAATCGTGTGGGTCATTCTTGTCACAAATCATGTCATTCCACGACCCCCCTCCGTCATTCCACGACCCCCCTCCGTCATTCCAC
>PGYF01000123.1:0-2410 GCA_002839535.1 Nitrospira bacterium HGW-Nitrospira-1 | reverse complement strand
GCCGTGGAATGACGAAATCCCGTGTAAACGTTCCATTTGAATCATCTTAAGAATAGCCTTTTTCTAATATTTTTACCCACTCACATCCACGAAGACCCCTTTTTATAACTTCTGACTTCTTTTTCTACCATATCAATCTGCCCCTTCTGGCGGCCCAGCAGCTTACGGAAACATCCACGAAGTAAGAGGCAGGATGACGATGGTTCACTCCAATCTTGACCCCAAGCGCGGTTGTTCTGCCCCCAAGGCCCATAGGGCCTATCCCCAACTCGTTTATTTCATTCAGGATACGCGCCTCAAGGGCAGCAAGCTCTTTGATCTTGTTGACGTCGTCTATTCTGCGCATGAGCTGCTCCTTGGCAAGCCTCGTCACCTGGTCCTTTGCAGCGCCGATGCCTACCCCCAATATATATGGCGGGCATCCTCTCCCCTGTATCGTCTGCACCGTGTCAATAACGCATTTTCTTATGCCGTCAAGATCACGCTGCGCATTCAATTCCTCAACCGGCAATTTGTATGTCTGTCCGGCATTCTCACAGCCTGCGCCCTTTAACATAAGGTCAATGGTAAGGGAGCTTTCCAGTGTTTCTTCCATATATATGACCGGGAACCCGATACCGGTATTATCACCGGAATTCTTATCAGTGAGAATATCAACAGCATTCGGCCTCAGCGGGATCTCTTTTGTTGCAAGTCTGGTCGCCTCGATTATAGTATTTTTTATTTCACCATGGCTGAACCCAATCGGCGCCTTCACCCAAAAGCAGGGAACGCCGGTGTCCTGGCAGACAGGTCTTTTAGTTTCCTCAGCCAACTTTATGTTTTCGATCTGGACAGCCAGAGTCGAGAAGGCGTTAGAGCCTTCTATCTCCCGGGCAAGTCCGGATTCCATGGCCTCTCTGACGTCAGGAGGCAGGGATGTCGCAACCTTCCTGTATAATTCTACAATGCTGTTACGGAGCTTAAGCAAATTTTTTCCTCATCTTCTTAAGATTCTTAACCCACATTATTCATAAATCATTGTAGCATAAGGCAGAATATAGTACTCTCGCTCATTCTCGGTCGCCTGAGGCGACCTCCGAGGCTTTTGCCTCTTTATCTCAGAAAAACACTCTGTCGGAATATCAGCTAAAATGTATCAATGTGTTTTTCCGTATGCGCTGCGGTAATCGTTATCCTCAGCCTTGGTTCACAGACTGTAGGCGGCCTTATTGCGGGAACATATATCCCTTTTTCGTACAAATATTTTGAAAGCCTGAGCGCCTTGCTGAGACTGGTCGTCCTTACAGTAAGAATAGGGGTCATGCTGACAGCATCGTTATAGCCGATGCTCTTTAACCCCTCAAAAAGCCTCTCCCTGTTCGACCAGAGTCTCTTGACCATTGAGGGATCACGTTCAACAAGACGCAGACCAGTTAATGCCGCCGCAATTACGCATGATGGAAGCGCAGTTGAAAAAAGAAAACTACGCGCGGTATTGGATATCCATTTTATAACATCCTCGCTGCCGGCGACAAACGCGCCGAACGCGCCGAAGGCCTTGGAAAATGTGCCCATCTGTATTATCCATGTCTCCGGCTTGATTTTGAAATGCGCAAACGCCCCTCTGCCGCGGCCTAAAACTCCTGTGCCATGGGCGTCATCCATGTAAAGGATAGCGCCCTGCAGTCTGCATATTTCATAGATGTCCGCAAGAGGGGCCAGATCTCCATCCATGCTGAAAACACTGTCTGTTATCACAAGCTTCCTGCGGGCCTTCGTCTTTTTCATAAGCGTCTGAAGATGCGTCATATCCCTGTGGCGGTAAATCATGGTTTTGGCCCTGCTCAATCTGCAGCCGTCTATAAGGCTTGCGTGATTCAACTCGTCGCTGAAGATCGCGTCAGCCTCTGATGTTATGGATGGGATTATCCCTGTGTTTGCAGAATACCCTGAGTTGAATATCAAGGCCGACTCTGTACCCTTGAACCTTGCAATGCGTTCTTCAAGTTTTTTATGGAGGATACTCCCTCCTGCGAGCAGCCTCGATGCGCCTGAGCCAAAGGCATGCCTTTGGAGAGAGTCTTCAACAGCCTGGACAACCGCAGGATTGTTTGAAAGCCCCAGATAATCATTTGAAGAAAAATTGAGATACTTTTTCTTATTTATAGTAATTACAGGGCCCTGGGACAAATCTCGTGAAATAATATGACGCAGCAGATGTTTTTCTTCCAGCTCTCTGAGTTCTCTTTCAAACACAGATACATATTAGCATATTTCAGTTTGACACGATAATATCTCTGTCTCTCAGGGTCTCAGTTATCCTGTTTTCTGTGAAGAACCCTGTGCCAAGAGCACAGGGCGTCAAAAGTCAAAACAAATTTATTCTGTCATTCTCCGGCTTGACCCCCGCATCAAGCATGCCCTCTGA
>PGYF01000022.1 GCA_002839535.1 Nitrospira bacterium HGW-Nitrospira-1 | reverse complement strand
GCACCCCCTGATCAAGTCAGAGGGCATGCTTGATGCGGGGGTCAAGCCGGACAATGACAGAATAAATTTGTTTTGACCTTTACTCCCTGCGCTCTTGGCACAGGGTTCTTAACAATTGCAGATGGAGATAAAATGATACAGGGAAAAGGTTATTTTGGTGGTTCAGAGAATAGAAGAAGTCCAAGACAGGACAGGAGATTTCATGTTGTATTGGAATATGAGGGTAAAATTCATGAAGTCAGGACGGTTGATATTTCAAAACACGGTATTCTTATCCCAAGACGGTTACCTCCGCCTATAGGGACAAAGGTTAAGGTAACTCTGACAATCAGGGATGAAATGTCTACGTTTGAGGGGATAGTCAAGAGACATACCAAGTGTTTTTTAAACGGTGTACAGACAGATGGTATAGGGATCGATTTTTCTTCGCCTGAATATCAAGAGTTTCTAAAGAATAAGATTGCTGTTGCTTAGCTTGACTCTCTACTTCTTCACTGAACTTTTATTTGGAAAATAACTGATATGTCCACGACATTACGAAATACAAGAAGGGGGGTAGCGCTTCTTGTATTTCGTAAATTGAAAAACTCTGCGTCGCATGCATATATCTCTTTTGTGATTACGTGTAGGAACCGGTAATATAATCCTTGAGATAATGTATCTCTGAGGTGAGCCTGCCAACCTGGGTCTGAATGATGTCACGGATGGACAACATCCCTATTACGTTTCCGCCTTCAACCACGGGCAAATGCCTGATATTTTTTTCGACCATGATCGACATTATATTGTTTAAATCATCATCCATTTGCGCAACTATCAGGTTTGTGGTTATGACGTCTTTCAGGACAATGCCTTTGAAACTTTTGCCTTCATTGGTTAAATAGCACCTTACCACATCCCTTTCAGTGAAAATCCCAATGCTCCTGGAATTTTCCGTTACCATTATCGCGCTTATTTTCCTGCCGCCCATTATCCTTATGGCGTCTTCAACTGAACTGCCCGCGTCAATCGACACAACATCTTTTCCTTTGGTCTGTAAAAGTTCTTTTACGTTCATATTTTTAATCTCCCTTCAAATGCATTTTTTGGGTCAGTTAATATTATATCATGATATGTCTCGGTGAATAACATTCAAGGCAATATTTTTTTTCTTGATAAATCTCGAAATTTCTTCAATGAGAGCAGGGGAACGGTGCATGCCCCCGGTGCATCCAAACGCAATTGAGAGATATGATTTTCCCTCTCTTATGTACAGGGGGATAAGAAAGTTCAGTAAGTCTTTAATCTTTCTTGTAAATTCCTTTGTCTCGGCATGCTGAAAAATAAAATCTGCAACCTGTTTATTCGTACCGTTTAAATCTTTCAGCAAAGGTATGAAATAAGGGTTTGGCAAAAACCGAACATCAAGCAGAAGGTCTATATTCTGAGGGATCCCATACTTGAATCCGAACGAAATAAGACTTACCGCAAGATCTTTCCGTTCTTTTACTGAAGCATACATGGATGATACAAGCTTTCTCAGTTGGTGCGGGGATAATGAGGAGGTATCTATAAGCCGGTCGGCATTTTGTTTTAACGGGGCGAGCATCTTCTGTTCAGCTGCGATCGCATCTCCCATTTCCCCTCCAAGTGGGTGAGGTCTGCGGGTTTCCTTGAAACGCCGGATCAGAATATCAGTATCAGCCTCAAGAAAAAGTATCTCAACCTGATATTTTGACCTGATTGCCTTGAGGACCCTATCAATGCCGGAGAGAAATTCTTTTTCACGTATATCAACTCCGATTGCAATGTTCTTTGTGCCGGCTCGACTGGAGATTTTTGTAATAAGGGAGCTTATGAGGGAAACCGGGAGGTTGTCTACACAGAAAAAACCGGCGTCTTCAACTGCTCGCAGGGCAACGGTTTTGCCTGAACCGGATAATCCTGTAATAATGAGGGCCCGTGAGGACGTCTTCTTTTCACGTGTTGGTTTGCCCTTTATTTGTGATGTTTTTCTGTTCACAAATGTCTGAGTTATTTCACAGGTTCGATGAGGCCGAAATTGCCGTCATGTCTTCGATAGATGACATTAATATCTCCGCTGCTATCATTTGTAAATACAAAAAAACTCTTGTTGAGAAGTTCCATTTGCAGGGACGCTTCATCAGAGCTCATTGGTTTCAGTTCAAAACGCTTGTTTTTTATAATGCTGGCGCCCTCGGGTAAAGAAGAGGTCTCCTGTGCGCCTTCGGTGTTCCTGACAGAGCCTTTCCTGTGCGAAACAAGTTTCTCCTTGTATTTTTTGACCTGACGGTCAAGTTTTTCCGCTACTTCATCGATTGCAGAGTATATCTCGCCGGTTACGCTCTCGGCCTGTATAAGCATCCCGTTGGCTTTTAGCAGGACTTCAGCCTTATGCCGGTACTTTTCGACGCTGAGCGTTATGATTGCTTCCGTTATATCGGACAAATATCTTTCGAATTTTTTGATTTTTTCTTCTGCATAACTTTTGAGCGCAGGTGTTACTTCAAGATGTCTTCCGTTGACCAAGATGTTCATAGTTTTCTCCTTTTTAAGTTGTGATTAAATGTTACCGGCATGTGATTAAATGTAGCCGGCATTATCTTCTCCTTTGACTCTGAGAGCGTATTTTGAGTTCATCCCTGTACTTTGCTATTGTCCTTCTTGCGATCGTGATATTCCTGCTCTTGAAGATATCTACAATACGCATATCACTGTGTGGGGCGCTCCGGTCCTCCTCGGATATTATTTCCCTGACCATCTCTTTCACGGATGTGGATGATAGTTCCCCTGAATCACCTGATATCGCATTGCTGAAAAAGTATTTGAAGCAGTATATGCCGCGTGGGCACGACAGGTATTTATTGGAAGTTACCCGGCTTATAGTGCTTTCATGGAGATTGAGTTCAGAGGCTATATCCTTAAGATTCAGCGGTTTTAAAACGTTCACTCCTTTGTCAAAAAAATCTCTCTGAAAATTCAGAATACTTTCGGTTACCCGGTAAATTGTCCTGTTCCGTTGATCAAGGCTCTTCAGAAGCCAAACTGCGGAACGCAGTTTATTTTCAAGAAACTGCCTTTCTTCTTTTGGCACGCAATCTTTTTGCTTTAAAAGCCTCTGATAATAGTTGTTGATCTTTATTTTTGGCAAGCTTTCATCATTCAGGACAATCTGATAACCGCTGTCGGTTTTCAGAATAAATACATCCGGTATTATATAATCTGCAGATGCGGGGAAAAATTTCTTCGCCGGTTTTGGGTCAAGACTCTCAATTACCTTGACTGCTGAGAGTATATCTTCGACAGAGACGTCATATTCTTTGGATAGCTGCTGGTATTTTCTTTTTCCGACCAGCTCCAAATTATCGACAATCAGCCTTTCCGCAAGCGCCCCCTGCATTTTCATGGATTTCAGCTGCAACTGGAGACATTCTCTTACATCCCTGGCGGCAATGCCTGGCGGATCAAAGCTCTGGACCAGCGTCAAAGCCTTTTTGACTGTCTCTATGTCGGCCTTTGACAGTTCCGAAATTTCCTCTTCGGTAATTCTGAGGTATCCATTTTCATCGATGTTGCCGATGATGAACTCTGCTGCCTCCCTTATTTCTTCAGATTCTTTCGACAAACGAAGCTGCCAGATTAAATGCTCAAAAAGATCGGTTGCCGTACTGAGAAAATATTCGTATGACGGATGGGTTACATTGCCGGACGTAAAGTATCCGAGGTCTCTTCCATCAGCGCCTCTTTCTTCAAAGTAATCATCTGTGGAAAGGCGCGCCAGTTTTTCAAGAGAAAGTTCTGTATCGTCAGTGTCCTGGGGCGTTTCCTCAAGAGATTCTTTTTCCTCCTGAGTGAGTTCTTCCGAAGAAGTAACATCCGACAGCTCCTCAAGAAAAGGATTTTCTATCAGCTCCTGAGTGATTGTCTGAGATAATTCCAGTTGCGGCATCTGCAATAATTTTATTGCCATCTGAAGCTGTGGAGTAAGCACCAGCTTTTGAGAAAGTTTTAGTTCAAGACGACTTTCCATGGCCATTTAAAGTCTGAACTCCTCTCCCAGGTATGCTTTTTTTACTTTTGGCGCAGCAATAAGTTTTCCCGGGCTGCCTTCGTCGAGGATTTCGCCGTTATTGATAATATAAGCCCTGTCGGTTATAGAGAGTGTATCCCGTACATTGTGGTCGGTAATAATAATCCCCAGTCCTTTTTCCTTCAGATAGATGAGCATCTTTTTTAATTCAATAATAGCAAGGGGATCGATACCGGCAAATGGTTCATCGAAGAGCATGAATGTAGGTTTTGTCGCAAGCGCTCTGGCTATTTCCGTTCTCCTTCTTTCGCCGCCTGAGAGCTTGAATCCATCCCTTTTGGAAAATTCCTCCAGATGAAACTCCTTTAATAAAATATGCACCTCGGTTTCTATTTCATCCCTTGACAGCCCTTTGATTTCCAGGACAGCCTTTAAGTTGTCTTCTACGGAAAGTTTTCTGAAGATCGACGGCTCCTGAGGCAGATAACTTATGCCCCGCATTGCCCGTTTATACATCGGCAGGCCGCTGATATCTTCGTGGTCGAGGAAAATACTGCCTTTATCAGGACGTATCAGTCCGAGAATACTATAGAAAGTGGTTGTTTTTCCTGCCCCGTTGGGGCCGAGTAATCCCACGATTTCAGAAGTTGAGACATTGAGGTCAATATTTCTGAGGACAATTTTTTTTCCGTAGCTTTTATTAAGACCCTTGACTTCCAGGGTATGCATTAACGCTCCTTTTTGCTCTTGAGGATGACCCTGCTGTTTTCTACAAGAAACCGGTCATCGCCCATGAAATAAATTATTTTCGTCCCTGATACAACGTTGTCACCATCCATGGCGCGGGGCTCTCCTGTGAAGATGACCTTTTCTTCATCCGCGTAATACACAGCTGATTTTGATGTAATGATGCGTGCTTCCCTGAGGACCCTGACATTTCCGGTGGCCTCGATTTTTGTTACATCGCCGCTGTCTTCTTTATAGAAGACAAGCATTTTATCTGCATAAATGGTTAAATCTGTTGTCTTTGCCACGACGCTTTTTTCAAACAACGCTGCATGCGCCTTATTATCAGCGGTAAGAGTCTCTGAAGTGATGGTGATAGGCCCCTTTATGTTCGCTTTTCGATTTTCAGCGCCTGCCTGTATCGGGAGCAACAGGAAAAAAATACTAATTATTAAAAGTTGCCTTAACATCCTTCAGTATCCTCACTTTTTGTTCATTGTTTTTGATTTCCATCCCCTTGCCTTGTAAGGTAAATTTTTTGCCCTCAATGCGCACATCGCTGTTTGTCTTTAGCAGACCTTGAGCGCTGTCTATCTCAACCTGTCCCGTGGTTATCGAATAGTTATTGTTTTTTGCAGTAATAGCCCCCTCAACAGATATATTCCCGGTGTCCATATGATAGAGGCCTTTTTCAGCGTAAATCGTTGTCCCTTTGCCTGCGACCTCCATTTCTACTCCTGTGAGGTCTGCTTCATTACTGTCTTTAGAGATATCGGCCCGTTTTGCAGTTAAAGTCCAGTTCCGGACGCTGTTTTTTTTCTGAATAATCCTTAACCCTTCGAAAAACGATTCTCCTTTAAGGTTAATGTCAAGCCTGTTATTTTTTTCTCCTTTAGCCATAAACAAAAAAAGGGAAAAAAGTAAAAAAGAAGCAAGAACCAGAAGACTTTTCTTCATGCAAAAATTTTATCACACAGGGAGTTTTAAGTAAAGGCAATTATTGTGCCAGAAAATCAATGTCTATTAATTATTTCATTCCGCGCATAAGGGCATTTCTCATAACCTCGACAGGGGGCGCAGTCCCGGTCCAGAGTTCAAATGCGAGCGCCCCCTGCCACAGAAGCATACCGAGGCCGTCGAGAGTCTTACATCCTTTTTGCGCAGCGAGCGATAAAAGAGGGGTTTTTTTGTATATAAGATCACAGACTGTCTGTTGCGGGGAAAGACCGGAAACATCCATGGGAATGGGGTCTGTTGGTTGAAGTCCGAGCGGGGTTGCATTGATCAATAAGTCAAAGGTGCTCAAATCAGCGGTATTATCAAGAATATTAATATTATCTCTGATTTCAGAGAGATCTGAGGCAAGTCTCTCCAATTTTATTTTATCGACATCAAAAAGATACAGCTTGTCGGCCTTTTCGCTTAGATAATAAGAGATTGCCCTCGAAGCTCCACCGGCCCCGATGATCAGCGCTTTTTTGTTGTCCGTAAAAATATTATTTTCCAAAAGCGCGTGCATAAATCCCCTGCCATCCGTGTTATAACCGCTAAGCCTTCCTTTCTGGTTAACGATAGTATTGACTGCGCCGATAAATAAGGCCTCCTCATTGACGTTGTCAAGATAGCGTATGACAGATTCCTTGTGGGGGATGGTAATGTTCACTCCTGCCAGGTTAAGGGCGCGTATTGCCTCTACCGCATTCTTAAGAGAGTCGGGATGGACCGAAAAGGGGAGGTAGCAGCAGTCAATCCCCAGATATTCAAAGGCTGCGTTATGCATTAACGGTGATAACGTATGCTCAACCGGATAACCATACAGTCCTGTTATTCTTGTTCTTCCTGTTATCTTCATCATAACCTCCCGGGATGATTTCAGTGCATAATCGTTCAGGCTTGAAATTTACAGATTGTATCAATAAGCCCCTGCGGTGTTCCGTCGGTTACTGCTGCCTTTAGGCCTGTCGCCTCTTCGATGTCCCTGAGAGATACGTCATCGAGAAATACATTGTCGCCTTCTTTCAGGACAACATCAGGCACAATAAGGATGTCGTACGAAGCAGTATTATCGTGGAGTGATTTTATGATATCCCGTCCTGTCAGCAGGCCTGTAACCGTGACTGACTTGCCAAAAAACTCATTTTCTATGGGAATGACCGTAATATTGACGTTTTCCTGTTCTGTAATACGGTTAATAAATTTTGTCAGGTAAGGGAAGAACGAGATACCGGTAAAAGTCAGGAAATTCTTTTTCCCTGATAATGTCTTGGGGATTCTGATTTTTTTAGCCTGACTGATAAAAAGCGGCGCCATACCAACGCCATTTTCAATCTGGGAAAGACCGCCGTATTCCTTTAAAGGCGGGAATGTTTTTTCCGCCTTGATATACATTTCGTCGGAACAATATACAATCAGCTCTCCGTGTTTCTTTTTGAATCTTTTTTGAAATGACTCAACTATTGCTATCGCTGCAAGGGCGTCATCCTTTGTTACCGGCTGAAGTTGCTGCTTCCTGTGTCTCGTGAGCCCGACAGGGACGACTGCGANNNCTGAAAAGAATTTTAGCTCCTTCATTATATCCTGTGCCTTAGGGTTCCCAAGCATCTTATTACGGAGGGACTTATTGGTGCTATGAACGGATATATAGAGAGGGCTCAATGTCTGTTCTACTATTCTTTTCCTGTCCTCTTGAGTGATATTGGACAACGTCATATAGTTACCATACAGAAATGAGAGCCTGTAATCCTCATCTTTAATATAGAGAGATTTTCTCAGTCCCCTCGGCAACTGCTTTACAAAACAGAAGACGCAGTTATTCTTGCAAATTTTCACCTTGAATGGCTTGACAATTATCCCGAGGTCCGCCTCATTTTCCATGGGAATAAGAACACTGTTTTTAGCGGTTTTGCGCATAAATTTTATTTCAAGTTCATCAGAGTCTTTAGTGAACATAAAGTCTATGACGTCATGCAGCGGATAAGAATTGATAGAGAGGAGTATATCGCCCGCCTGAAGGCCCGCCTTTGCAGCCGGACTTTCCGCAGCGACCGACTCAATCTCGAGCTTGCTATTGGTGCGCATTGGTTAGTTTAAATCCCTTATAGATATATTGGAATCCGGATATTGCTGAAAGCGCTGCAGACAGCATAAAGAAAATATCATGAACAGGCGGTAAGGTTATGACATTGAGATTAAGCAATACATAGGCAGGAATGAAAAGCTCCAACGCTATGGCCGCTTTGCCGAGGAATACAGGCTCAACCTTTAACGTGTTTGTGATCATGTAAAGCAAAAAACAGCCGATTACAACAATAATATCCCTGCTTATTACGATAACCGCAAACCATTTCGGTATCCATCCATTGACGGAAAAAATGATGAAGGAGGATACAAGGAGAAATTTGTCGGCCAGTGGATCCAAAAAGGTCCCAAGCGCTGTCTTTTGGTTTGTGAGTCTGGCTAACAGACCGTCGAGCATATCCGTTAAAGCAGCGACGGCAAAAAGAAAGAGCGCGTACAGGTATTGATTGTAAATGATTGTGGTTATGAGAATCGGTATGATAACTATTCGTGTAATGGTCAGGGTATTTGGAATATTCAATACTTTCAAGCAATATCTCCAGGGTATTTAGTGTCTGTTCATAAACTATAACTTTTACTATCTGTCATTCCCCGACTTGATCGGGGAATCCAGTGTTTTCAAGAAGTTCTGGATCCCCGGGTCAAGCCCGAGGATGACAACTTCTTACTTTAGGGACAGACACTATTTAGTCAATTGACCTCTGTGGTGTGACTTTTGCAAGCGCCTCCTATGGTAAATTAAAAGGCAACCCCTCGAAACTCAGCTTAAGTCCCAGTTTATTATAGCAGACGGATGTTGTTTTCCCCGAGAGACAGGAAGACAACATTTCAGCATGGCTCCTTTCAACTTTAAAGCCATACTTCTTTGCGTTTATTACTGATCCCCTGAAATATTTTTCAGCTGTTTTTTTTCTGCCTTCAAGAAGGGCTATCTCCCCTAAGCCGAGCCTGCAGTAAATAAGGCCTCTGGGGTCCTTTGTCTTTCTGAATAAGTCTTGCGAGATTTTAAAATACCCGGAAGCGTTCTTGTAATCTCCCAGCATCTTGTATGTTGTCCCCATGCTCCAGAGAGTATATGAATAACTTACCCTGTCTCCGATTTTATTGTAGAGCGAAGAGGCCTTCCTGAAATATACCAACGCCTTCCTGTAGTCACCAAGCATCCTGTGGGCGTTGCCTATCCCGCAATATGAGTATGCTGTCCCGAAGGTATCTTTCATGCGGGCAAACAGGGTGTTTGCCTGGTTGTAATAGTTTAAGGAATCTTTGAAAAGGCCGGCGATTCTCGAAGTCCCCCCGAGACCGCACAGACAATATCCTATAGAAGATTCCTGTTTCAAAGATTTAAATGCCTTTAATGCCTGTTTGAATGTGTCTATTGCCTTTAAAATATCTCCCTGAATCCTTAAAGAACCGGCTGCGGCCCAGAGAGAAAATGCTATGCCGTGTTTGTCGTCAGTCGCCTGGTAAAAATCCATAGCAGAAGAGATCATCTCCAGGGCTTTTTCCCAGTCTCCCTTTGCCCTCAAAGACAGGCCGATGCCTATTTCAGCATCAGCTATAGAGGGGATGTCATGAATTTTCTTTGCAATCTTTATTGCGGCTGTATATGATTTTTCCGCCTGGTCGAAATCGCCTGTCATCCTGCATACGTCACCGGTGGAGAGCCGGCATTCCATAACTCCGCTTAAGTCCCGCGAAGAAGTATAGGCTTTCAATGCCTGCTTGAGGAGGGCCAATGATTCAGGATAGCGGCTTTTCTGTCTTAAAGCCTCGGCCTTTTCAAAAAGTTTATCTGTTTCCGAGGATTTCATTCAGCGTCTCCATGGTTAAAGAATAATTGTCTGATTTGAAAAATGCAGAACCCATGACAAGTATATCAGCGCCTGCATCGGCTATTGCTTTGGCGTTTTCGATTTTTACGCCGCCGTCCACCTCGATGAGGGGCGTTACTCCTGCTTTGGAGGTCATTTTTTTCACTGCTTTAATCTTTTCTATGGTGAACGGTATAAATTCCTGTCCTCCAAATCCTGGGTCAACAGACATCAGGAGCGCCAGATCTACATCCGATAAAATATTCTCCAGATATAAGACAGGCGTTGCAGGGTTTATCGCCACTCCTGCTTTCATGTTGTTTTGTTTTATGTGCTGGATTGTTCTGTGGAGATGGATAGAGGCTTCGCAGTGGACGGTGAGAAAATCAGCCCCTGCATCCGCGAATTCTTTTACAAATATATCAGGGTTTTCTATCATTAAATGCACATCAAGAGGAAGCCTGGTTATCTTTCTGACAGCTTTAACTACAGAACACCCGATAGTGATATTGGGCACAAAATGACCGTCCATTACATCAATATGCAGCATATGAGCGCCGGCGTTTTCAGCAGCCTTTATATCCTCTTCCAGTCTTGCAAAATTTGCAGAAAGTATTGACGGAGCAATTTTAATCATTGACTGTATCCTCTCTCAATTGAAGAAATATTTTATCGGTATTTTTGATAAGCGTCCCTGGTTTTGGCTTTTGAGCGCTGATAATATGACCTGCTCCTTTTACTTCCAGCGCCAGCCCGATACTTTCAGCGGTCTCTTTTGCATTTTCGATACTCTTATTGAGAAAATCCGGACAGAAATAGATTAGCTCATCAGGGCCAAGACTGACAAGCGCTGTTATCTTGCCGCTCAATCTCTCATGAGGCTCAGGTTTTTGGGCAATAATTTCCCCTTTCTCGACCGCATCCGAATGTACATAGATGACTTCCCCTATGCTCAGCCCCTTCTGCATAAGCAAAGACTCTGCGTCGGGAAGCAGCCTTTGAACAAGCGAGGGGATGGAAGATACCCGGGGACCTTTGCTGAAAATTACCTTGATTGCCCGTTTTTCTTTTACTTTATTGCCTGCCGGGATATCCTGTCTTATTATTCGTCCAGCCTGGATAGCCGGCTCAAAATCCTCGCCCTCTATCTTCAGATAAAGACCTGCTTTGCTGAGCGCTTCATTGGCTTCCAGCATCGTCAAATTGGCCAGAGAAGGGACTTCCACTGTCCTGCTGAAACTCAGGATTTTGAATGTAATGAATCCAAAAGAGAGTCCAAGCAATATAAACAATGCAAAGAAAAGAGGTATCTTAAGAAAATTGCTCATCTGTTTCCGCATAACGCTGCTCCAAAAAAACCGTCCATATTATGTTTGTGAGGATAGGTTCTGAAAACCCCCTTTTCCGTAAAGGGACGCAAAAAAATCCTGTTTAATATCCTCTATAATACGGAAATCAGTCTCAGTCTTCAAGAATTCTCTCACAGCCTGTTCGCCTTCCTCTCAAAAATTTTAGCATGTAATTGAAGTTAAAGGAAATCAGCAGCAATAAGCCGAAAAATAGAGATAGAAAATTGTCATTCCGGGCAAAGCGAGGAATCTCGCCTTTTTCCCATAAGATTGCCGTGAACCCTTCGGGTTCTCGCAATGACAGAAAATTCAATGCGTTAGCAAGTCTATCTCTATTTTCCCCTCATCTTATCGACCGGGAAGGACAAAATGTTTTATAATTAAATATGGCTATTTTGGAAATAAGAAAGTACCCTGCGCGGGTGTTAAGACAGAAGTCTTTGCCGGTAACCACTTTTGATCCTCGCCTGCAGACGCTCATAGACAATATGATCGAGACGATGTATGAGGCGCCTGGTGTTGGTCTTGCAGCCCCCCAGGTCGGTGAATTAAAAAGACTTGTGGTCATTGATATCAGTTCCAGAGAAGGCAGATCACCTTTGCTGGTTCTTGTGAACCCTGTTATCGCAAGCCGTGAAGGCGAGGTTGAATTCGAGGAGGGGTGCCTCAGCCTCCCTGAATATACAGTAACAATAAAAAGGGCTGAAAAGGTGGTGGTCAAAGCCTTGGACAGGGACGGTAAGCCAATAGAAATCGAAGGGGTAAATCTCCTTGCGATAGCCTTGCAGCACGAGATAGATCATCTTGACGGCATTTTGCTGATTGACAGGATCAGCCCGATAAAGAGAGAATTCTTTAAAAAACGTTATAAAAAAATCCGGAAGCTGAACACATAAAACCAATAGAAATATATGAGAATAATTTTTTTCGGAACACCTGAATTTGCTGTTCCTTCGTTGCAGGCTCTCATCGAATCAGGGGAAGAGGTTGTCGCTGTTGTTACTCAACCGGATAAGGTGAAGGGCAGGGGGCACAAATTATCCAGACCGCCAATCAAAGAATTGGCCATCTCAAGGGGAATTCCCATCATGCAGCCGTCAGGCATAAGGACTCCTGAGTTTTTTGATGAGATCGCAAGGCCGGCTCCTGATATCATCGTTGTAGTTGCATATGGAAGGCTTATCCCTGCTGCCCTGCTGAAGCTCCCTCCCATGGGATGCGTGAATGTGCATGCATCGCTTCTTCCCCAATATCGGGGCGCTGCCCCTATACAATGGGCGCTTATAAACGGCGAAGAAAAAACAGGAATTACCACAATGCTTATGGATGAAGGGCTCGATACAGGAGCTGTACTTTTAAAAGAAGAGGTCGCAATACACGAAGAAGATAATGCCTACACGCTTGGCCGGAGACTCTCTCAGGTCGGGGCGTCTTTACTCATAAAAACCCTCAAGGCTATAGAAACCAAGATGATAATACCTGCGCCGCAGAGCGGGGAAGCCAGTTATGCCCCTCCCCTGAAAAAGGAAAATGGGAAGATAAACTGGGCATTATCAGCGCGTGAAATATCCAACCTGATAATGGGAACCTTTCCCTGGCCCGGGGCATACTGTTATTTACATGGCGAAAAGATAAATATCATCAAGGCAAAAGTCGTCCCTCATAACAATATTAAGGAGTTCATAAATAAGAAGACATCCCCCTCCCCTTCATCCCCTCCCTTGAGGGGAGGGGATGAAGGGGAGGGGGGTATCTGTGGCTTTACTTATGAACTCCTTAATAAAGGAACCGTGGGGCGAATAGGGCAGATTTCCGGCAGCGACCTCCTTGTTATCACTGGTTCGGGTATACTTGCCATATCAGAGGTGAAACCGGCAGGGAAGAATATCATGTCTGCTTCTGCGTTTATGCACGGAAGACATTTAAAGGAAGGGGCAATCTTTGATGCTGTATAGGTTATTGAGGGGGATTGTCTTAAGGGTATATTATCCTTTCCTCATGTTTTTAGGCGCCTTTCTGAAAGGCAAAAAGGAGGGCTTCCAGAAATCTGTAATAAACTTCAATAACAGGCTGGTCATGGCTGAAAAACCAAAGGCAAAAAAGATACTTCTTCTTTTGCCGCATTGTATCCAGGTAAATGAGTGCAACATAAGACTTACGCATAATATTTACAACTGCGAAAGATGCGGAAGGTGCGAAATAAAGGACCTCATCGAGATTGCTGAAGAAAACAGACTTGAACTGTTTGTCGCTACCGGCGGCGCTATTGCAAGAAAGATCGTCAAGGAGGTCAAGCCTGAGGCAATCGTGGCAGTGGCCTGTGAAAGAGACCTTTCCAGCGGCCTGGCAGACGCCTATCCATTCCCTATTCTCGGGATACCGAATGAACGGCCTTATGGCCCGTGTCTCAATACCCGCGTTGACCTTGACAAGGTCAAAGAGGCGATACATTTCTTTGGCAGGGATTAGGAAGAGAAATACCCTATTCTGGATTGTCCGGTCAAGCCGGACAATGACAACAATATATAAATCTGGATTCGGAGCCTGCCCCGCACCCCCTCCGTCATTCCACGACTTGATCGGACGACTTGATCGGGGAATCCATACCCTATCCTGGATTCGGAGCCTGCCCCGCACCCCCTGATCAAGTCAGAGGGCATGCTTGATGCGGGGGTCAAGCCGGAGAATGACAACAATATATAAATCTGGATTCGGAGACTGCCCCGACCCCCCTCCGTCATTCCACGACTTGATCGGGGAATCCATACCCTATCCTGGATTGTCCGGTCAAGCCGGACAATGACAACAATAAATTTGTTTTGACTTTTGACGCCCTGTGCTCTTGGCACAGGGTTCTTCACGAGAGAAGGTTTTTATAAGTTTATCGTGATTCAAGGTTTACGAACAAAACGTGTGAGGAGGTGTAAGATGTTAAAGATTGGTTTCGTTTCAATAGTGGTGCTTGTCTTATGTGTTGGTGCTTTTGCAGGAGAGAAACAGGAAATTAAGTTTGCTGTTGCCTCAGATGGCAAGGAAATAACATCAAAGGTTAGCAGCCTTGCTGGAAGAAGCCCGTATTATTTGATTTTTGACGGTTCTGGCAAATTAATTGAAACCCTTAATAATCCAGATGCTGATGCAAAGGGCGGCGCTGGTCAGTCAGTGGTTAATTGGCTGTCTCAAAAGGGTGTGAATAGTGTTGTCGCAGGAACCTTTGGCGACAGGATGGTAAGCGCTATGAAAGACAAAGGCATGAAATATTATGAATTTAAAGGGACAGTTGAGGATGCTGTAAAAAATGTCCTCAGGCAGAAATAGTTTAGATTTTAAATTCTGAACGCTGGCGCTGAAAATTGACACTATGACGGGGGATCAAATGGCAGAAAAAAGATTTCATAAAAAGGGCTTCACCTCTTTTCTCACCGCATTCAGCTTCCTGATAATGTCTATCACGGGCATTATACTTTACATCGTTCCGCAGGGCAGAATTGCCTACTGGACAGACTGGAAGATCCTCGGGCTCACAAAGACGGATTGGGGAAATATACATCTCGTTTCTGTTTTTCTCTTTCTCGGAGCGGCTATATACCACATCTATCTCAATTGGAAGGCGCTCATGAACTATTTGATAGATAGGGTCAAAAAGGGCATTAATATGAAAAGTGAGCTGACAATAGCCGTTATCGTTACTCTCTTTTTCACTCTGAGCGGACTCTATCTGATACCGCCTCTGGGGTATCTCGTTGACCTTAATAAATACATAAAAAAGTCATGGGTAAAGAGCAAGGAGTATGAGCCGCCGTTTGGACATGCGGAGGAACTGTCGCTGAAGGTTTTTGCGAAAAAGATGAAGATAGACCTGAATCCAGCTATGGAGGAGTTGAAAGGCAAGGGTATAGTTGTTGAGAACGAGATGGACTCACTCCAGAAAATAGCCAGAAGAAACAAGACAAATGCTATGAATCTTTATGTGATAATGAAGAAGTTTGAGCATAAGGAAATAGAAACCGGGATAGTTTATACACCAGAACTTGTGGAGGAAAAGTTTGCAGGCACAGGGGTTGGAAGGAAAACCCTCACGCAGGTTTGTGAGGAGAACAATATAGATTTAAACCTTGCAAAGAAAAAACTTTCAGAAAAGGGCATTAGTACAAAAGAAGGAGAGACCATGAAGGAAATAGCTTCAAGATATGACAAGCTGCCAATGGATATATTAAAGATTATCCTTGTAGAGAATTACAAACCATAAAACCGGCTCAAGGAGGTCGTCATGAAGACAAGAAAAGTCATAGGGTTAGTTGCTGTAGTTTCAATAGTTTTAACAGCAGCAATAGCGTTTGCCCAGCCCATGAAGGGTACTGGCTGGCGGGGCAGCGAAGGATGGGGCATGGGAACACCTTATCAGAGGATGTATAACCCTGCAGCAGTGGAGACGCTATCAGGTGAGGTTATGGGTGTAGATAAGATAACACCTATGAAGGGAATGTATTACGGTATTCACATCCGGTTAAAGACCGACAAAGAAACCATATCCGTCCATCTCGGACCTGGCTGGTTTGTAGAAAGGATGGACACAAAGATTGAGAAGGGCGATAAGGTTGTGGTTACAGGTTCGAGGGTAACCTTTGCCGGCAAACCTGCAATTATCGCGGCGGAGGTCAAAAAGGATGACGCGGTCTTAAAACTCAGGGATGAGAATGGATTCCCTGTCTGGGCCGGCTGGAGAAGGTAACAGAAAATTTTTCTGAAAGGAGGAGTCTGATATGAAGAAAACTTTGATTTACAGCATAACTTTTATATCACTCCTCCTTTTCGTCTTTATCCCCGTCACAGCAAAAGCTGCGGATGATTTTGAAGGATACGATGAAAACACAGAGATTACAATAAAAGGCAGCGTAAGCGAAGTGGTTTTAACAAGGAGAGGTCCTGTAATTCTAATTGTTGACTATAAAAATAAGCCCCTGAGAGTTCTTACAGCGCCGAGATGGCATCTCATCAGAAACAATATTGAGTTTCAGGGCGGCGCAGAGGTAGAAATAACAGGCTCAAAGTTTTATGGAAAAGACGGAAATTTCTATCTTGTTGCAAGGAAGATAAAGTTTCTGAAAGATGACAGGGTTATTGAATTAAGAGACGCCTTCTGCAGACCAATGTGGAAAGGTATGAGGTGAACCCTAATATTCGAATGTTCTGATCTCCACGGAAAAGAGGTTTCATCTGCAATTATATCTCTTGTGATATAATAAGCCAAAACAGCAAGGAATAGTTTTTTTTGCAAGAGAGAAACGTGTGAAATAGTTTCTTGATTCTTGAATTTTTATACGGAGGATATATGTCTGAATTAAGAAAGGACCCTATAGTTGGAAGATGGGTCATCATATCAATAGAGAGAGGGAAAAAGCCGACTGATTTTATCTCCCCTTCACAGCGAAAAAAAGGTGGATTCTGCCCTTTTTGTCCCGGCAATGAATACACAACGCCGCCTGAGATAATGGCGTTCAGGCCTGTCGGCTCTCGGGCTAATGGCCCTGGCTGGACACTGAGAGTTATGCCGAATAAATTCCCTGCGCTCCAGATTTATGGGGAATTGGGAAAAACCGGCGAAGGCATATTCGATAAAATGAACGGCGTCGGCGCCCATGAAGTTATCGTTGAGACGCCTGAACATCATTTGTCTCTTTCCACCATGCCGCAAAAAGCTGTAGAAGATGTTTTATGGGCCTGTTTTTTGAGGCTTGCAGACCTTAAGAAGGATCAACGCTTCAAGTACGCCCTGATATTTAAAAACGAAGGCGAGGTTGCCGGCGCCTCTCTTGAACACACGCATACCCAACTCATAGCGCTGCCGATTGTCCCAAGGCTTGTAAGAGAAGAGCTTGATGCGGCACGGAGGCATTTTGAATTTAAGGAAAGATGCATTTTTTGTGATGTGATCGCTCAGGAGCTTTCTGACGGAAAGCGGGTGATATATGAGAATGCAAAATATGTTGCGCTTGCGCCTTTTGCTCCCCGCGCGCCCTTTGAGACATGGATACTTCCCAGGAAACATATGTCCATGTTCAGCGCTCCGGATAAGAATTTTTCCGAGTTGGCCGGGATACTTCAAAGAATACTGAGGCAGATGGACAGGATACTCGATACCCCGCCGTATAATTTTGTTATTCATACCTCTCCGTTCTATGATGAAATCAATGATTACTATCACTGGCATATGGAAATAGTCCCCAAGCTGACGAAAACCGCGGGGTTTGAGTGGGGTTCGGGATTTTATATTAATCCAACGCCTCCTGAGGAGTCTGCCAGGTTTATGCGTGAGGCGAAAATCTCATGAAGATTCTGATGGCAAGTTCAGAGGCAGTCCCCTATATCAAAACCGGCGGACTTGCGGATGTTGCAGGAACCCTTCTAAAGGAGTTGCGCTCAAAAAATGAAAAGGCCTCTTTAGTGCTTCCCCTGTATGCAGCGATAAAGAATAAATATAAACTCCATGCAACGGGTAAGGCGATATTAGTCAAAATGGGGGATGTTACATATAGGGGAAGTATATTTGCTTCATCAAAGGAAGACAATCCCGAGGCATATTTTATTGAGTGCGATGAACTCTACGGCAGGACTGAGCTATATGGGACGTCAGCAGGCGACTATCCTGATAATGCAATCAGATTTATTTTCTTTTCCAGGGCTGTCCTCGAATTATGCCTGGCAATGCGTATTAAACCGGATGTTATTCACTGTAATGACTGGCAGACAGCATTAATCCCCCTCTATCTTAAAACCATTTATAAAGACAACACCCACTTCGCAAAAACAGCTACACTTTTTACTGTTCACAACCTCGGCTACCAGGGGATTTTCGATGCAGCGACGCTGTTATATACAGGGTTGGGAAGGGAATATTTCACTCCCGAGAGACTTGAGTTTTACGGGAAGCTCAACTTAATGAAGGCAGGGCTTCTCTATGCCGACCTTATAAATACAGTGAGCAATACCTATGCGCAAGAGATACAGCAGCCTGAGTATGGCTTTGGCCTCGATGGAATTATGAAAAAAAGGGCTGAAGATCTTTATGGAGTTATTAATGGAATAGACTATGGGCAATGGGACCCTGCCATGGATACTCTCATTCCTTCTCAATATGGCGCCAGCGATCTGAAGGGAAAAGAGCGATGCAGGAGACAATTATGTCAAGAGGCCTCATTCCATAAAAAAACGCTTCCGGTAGCCGCGATCATCAGCAGGCTTTCTTCACAAAAAGGCGTTGACCTTGTCCTGAGTTCCCTTGAGGCGCTGATTGCCGCAGGGCTGAATCTCATTGTGCTTGG
The DNA here is from genome assembly GCA_002839535.1 of Nitrospira bacterium HGW-Nitrospira-1. Classification (GTDB taxonomy): domain Bacteria; phylum Nitrospirota; class Thermodesulfovibrionia; order Thermodesulfovibrionales; family UBA6898; genus JAOUFP01. The sequence continues at coordinate 7,851 of PGYF01000022.1, read as the reverse complement.
AAAAGGCGAGGCTGAATATGAAAGGCTCTTTAAAGGAGCGGCTGAATCGTATAAAGGCAGGATTTTCGCGCATATCGGATTTGATGAGAAACTGGCCCGTCTGATTTATGCGGGCTCTGATTTTTTCCTGATGCCTTCACAGTATGAACCTTGCGGACTCGGACAACTTATAGCCATGAAATACGGGACTGTTCCGATAGCGAGAAAAACCGGAGGGCTTGCCGATACGATACAGGATTATGACCATATGACCCGCACAGGAACCGGCTTTCTCTTCAGCGGCTATTCGCCTTATGCGTTACAGGACGCTGTCAAGCGCGCCATCTGTGTTTTTACCGATAAGCCCAATATGAAAAAGATGGTCGCCGACGTTATGAAAAAAGATTTCCCCTGGAGCAGATCAACAGACACATATCTTAAACTTTACAAAAGAGCAGGCAAGAGAGCGAAGACAATAAACTCTATAACAAAGTGAACCGGAATGCCGGAAATCTCATAAATGCAACGCAAGGATGGGGACTGAATTGGAATCTTCAAGTTTAAAGATTACTCAAAAACCGAAAGAGACGCAGCAGTCAAAAGAATATCTTGAGGCTATTATCAGTAATTCTGCGGATGCGATTGTTGCATCCGACGTTGCTGGATTGATTACTTTCTGGAATCAGGGCGCGGAAAAAATCTTCGGCTTTTCCGAAAACGATGTTATAGGCGAATTTTTGCCGTTTGTCCCTGATTTTCTTCTTGAAAAAGAACAGGAGAATATTGAGCGGATAAAGAAGGGAGAAGTTTTAAGGGATATTGAGACCTTGAGAAGAAAAAAAGACGGCAGTATTATCGAGGTCAGTCTTAGCCTGTCTCCCATAAAAAACGCTGCCGGAGATGTTATTGGAATAAGCGGAATATCGAGAGATATTTCTCAGAAGAAAAGGGTTGAAAAGGAACTGATCAGAAAAAACGAGGAGATGACCAATCTTTGCCACATTAGTTCGGCTATGAGAAGCACCCTGGAATTAGACAGGCTTTTGACAATGGCGCTGACTGCCGTGACAATTGGCGACGGGATGGGATTCAACAGGGCGATCCTTTTTCTTATTGACGAGTCAAAAAATGTGTTAAAAGGGTTTATGGGCGTCGGCCCTGCAAGCCCCGAAGAAGCATGGAATATCTGGAATGACGTATCGCTGAAAAATAAAACGCTCAACGATGTTATGCAGGAAATCGCTGCGAGTCCTCTAAAAAAAGGTTCGGTTTTTGATGAGCTTTCCGTTGGTATCGAGCTCTCTCTTGAGGGGTCCGGCGCGCTGATCCGCGCCGTGAAAGAGAAAAGGCCGTTTAATGTTCCGGACGTCAAAGAGGAACCTCTTGCAGACACAGCGCTCATACAACAGCTTGACGCCGATGCTTACGCGGTGGTTCCGTTAATTTCCCGCGGCAAAGTGATTGGCTTGATTTGGGTTGATAATTATTTCAATAGAAAACCCATTGGGGAAGAAGAGATGCAATTCCTTGTAAGTTTTTCCAACCACATAGCTTCTGCGATTGAGAGCGCCCGGTTGTTTGAACAGGTGACTGTGGCGGAACAGCAGCTTGAGAATATTTTCGAATCCATATCGGATATGGTTTATTTTGTGAGTAAGGATTACGAAATTAAGAATATTAACCGTGCGGTAAGCAATAAGGTGGGTATGCCGCAATCGGAGATTATAGGGAAAAAATGTTACGAGATATTTCACGGCACGAACGAACCGGTTAAAGGATGTCCGCATTACAAGACTGTAATCACAAAGAAGGCCTATATAGAAGAGCTTGAGGAACCATACCTGGGCGGCACATTCCTCACCTCAAGTTCTCCGATATTTGACTCAGCAGGGGAATTTATCGGATCGGTCCATGTGGCAAGAGATATTAACGAGTTAAAAATATTGCGCGAAAAATTAGTTATGTCTGAAAAAATGGCTGCGCTGGGGGAGGTCGCTGCAAAAGTTGCGCATGAGATCAGAAATCCCCTTGTTTCTGTCGGAGGGTTTGCCAGGAGACTCGAAGAGAGACTCAAAGGAAATCTCAAGGCAGACGCCGGCGTAATCGTAAAAGAAGTTGCCAGACTCGAGAATACTTTAAAAGAGATGCTCGGATTTGTTAAAGAGGTCAGGCTTTCAAGGGAAAATATCAGCTTCAATGCGCTTGTTGACGACGTTTTAAAATTAACGGCAGCCAATATCAAGGAGAGGGGCATTGTTGTTGTGCGCGATTGCGGAGCTTTACCGGAACTTTTCATTGATCCTAACAGGGTCAAAGAGGCTGTCGCAAATATTATTACAAACGCTATTGAGTCAATAACCGGCAGTGGTTCAATATATATCAGGACGTATACGGAAAAAGATGATGCTGTCCTGGAGATAAAGGATACCGGCAGCGGGATACAGGAGAAAGATCGGGCATTTATTTTTAATCCGTTCTATACCACAAAAACTTCCGGCACAGGTCTTGGTCTGGCTATAACGCATAGAATAATAGAGGAGCATAACGGCAGGATTGAAGTCGAAAGTGAAGTCAATAAAGGGAGTGTTTTTAGAGTTTTTATACCTGTAAAGGAGGGAGAAAAATGAAAATACTAATCGTAGACGATGACAGGAACATTTTGAGGCTTTACAAGGAAGAACTTGAGGATGAGGGATATATCGTTGTTACTGCTTCAAGCGGTCAGGAGGCTATGGAGAAATTTGAAAAGGAAGACCCTGACCTGATTACTCTTGATATACTTCTGCCGGATATCGACGGCATTAAGCTGTTAAGACAGATAAAAGAAAAGAAACCGAGACTGCCGATTATTATGTCTACAGCATATGATTACAGGGATGATTTTGCTGTCTGGGCGTCTGAGGCCTATATTGTAAAGTCGGCAGACCTGACTGAACTGAAGGCAGCTATCAAGAAATTAACGGAAAAGGACTAAGACGCGTGGCGCTAAAGTCTTTAATGCCGGCTTACGGCGGCTATACAATCGCCCGTGATGAAAAGGTGGTCCTTATCAAGGGGGCAATACCCGGTGAGGTTGTGGAAGTAACCATCGAAGAAAAAAAAAGAGATTACGCTATAGCAAGTGTTGCAAATGTCATCGAAGCGTCAGAATATAGAATTTCGCCGAGATGTTCTGTGTTTGGCGTTTGCGGAGGATGTCAGCTTCAGTTCATATCGCATGAAAAACAACTGATGATGAAAGATGAGATAATTCTGGACTCCCTGAAAAGGATAGGGGGCATGGAAATTTCTCTTGAGCCTGCGCTTTCTGACCTGACGTGGAATTACCGGCGCAGGGCTCAATTAAAAGTTTCACGAAACAAAGAGATTGGATTATTCAGGGAATCTTCAAGGGATATCGTAACATTTCAGAGTTGTCTGTTGATGAATCAGGAGATCAATGCCCTGCTTCAAAAAATAAAAGAAACCGATAGCGCCCGAAATCTCAGTGAAATACATATAGCAGCGGGTGATTCCGCGGTAGTTTTTTTAAAGGGAAGAGACTATGACAGGTCGTTGGCAGATACATACAGGGAGATCGGTTTTTCCGGCGTAATGCTCGATGATGATACCTGCAGCGGTCCGGTATATACTAATTTTGACCTTAACGGCATGCTGTATACTGTTGCGCCGAGGACTTTTTTCCAGGCGCACTGGAGTCTCAATAAGAAGGTAGTGGAATTTGTTGTACAACAACTATTGCCGTTAAGCGGCAAACATGTCCTTGATCTGTATGCCGGCGCAGGGAACTTCTCTATTGCCCTGGCTGCCCATGCAGAGCATGTTGTCAGCGTTGAAGAAAATCCCTTTGCTGTTGCCGATGGGATAAGAAATATAGAGCTGAACGGTCTGAAGAATTGCAAGTTTCTCAGGATGACTGCTGAAAAATACAGGATAAAAAAGAAATTCGATATTCTTATTCTTGATCCGCCAAGACACGGGCTTGGCTCTGATATAACAAACAGGATTTTAGAGAACCCCTCCGATACGATTGTATATATATCCTGCAATCCATCTACGTTAGCGCGAGACCTCAAAAAACTAAAAGATAAATATGAGATACAGTCAGTGCGTCAGATTGATTTTTTCCCGCACACCTTTCATATAGAAACAATCGCATTCCTGCAAATTAGATAAACATTACTAATATTTAAGGCGGGTAAAAATGAGAAAAAACGTGTACTTGAATACGATTTCTTTAAGTAACGCTATAAGAAAATGGCGTGAAAAAATCGAATCGGAAAAGGTCTGTCCGCTGGTGACTGAAGGCATTCCTGCAGGGCAATCCCTTGGAAGAATAACGAGTGAAGCGATATTTGCAAAGGCGTCTTCCCCGTTTTATCATGCTTCTGCTATGGACGGATACGCAGTAAAATTTACTGATACATTTGGGGCATCTGAAAGATCGCCGAAAAAACTTGATTACAGGACACAGGCTGTTTATGTGAATACCGGTGATCCTATGCCGGATGGTTTTAACTCAGTAATTATGGTGGAAGATGTAAATATCATCCAAAGGCAGGATGCTGAACCTGTGATGCAGAATGCTCATGAGGGGGTTATAGAATATATTGAGATAATTCAACCTGCGACGCCATGGCAGCATGTCAGGGTCATCGGTGAGGACATTGTTTGTACTGAGCTTATAGCGCCGGAAAATCATAAAATAAGACCAGTTGATATTGGCGCCCTCATCTCCGGAGGACATACAACCGTTTCTGTTCGCAGAAAACCTAAAATCGTTATTATCCCGACTGGTTCTGAGATAGTGGAGCCTGGCAGCGCGCTGAGAAAGGGTAACATAATTGAATCCAATTCCTTTATCCTCTCTGCGCTTGTTCATGAATGGGGAGGTGAGACCATGAGGAACAACCCTGTTCCAGACAGCATTGAAGAGATAAAGAAGGCTATTTTAAGAGGATGTGAACTCGGCGATCTTGTAGTTGTAAATGCCGGTTCTTCAGCAGGCTCTGCTGATTTTACAGTAGATGCCATTGCAGAACTCGGAGAGGTTATTCAGCATGGCATAAATATCAAACCCGGAAAACCGGTAATATTGGGCTGGGTAAAGAATACTCCTGTTTTGGGGATCCCAGGTTATCCTGTTTCAGCATTTATAACCTTCAGTATTTTCGCAAGAATTTTGATCTGCGCATTACAGGGCAGGGAGCTGCCCGAGCCTGAGTATATAACGGCAAAGATGTCGCGGCAGGTTGCGTCTTCTTTGGGACAGGAAGAATTTCTCCGGGTCAAACTCGGCAAAGTAGGGGAAAACATGATTGCAACCCCCCTCAGCAGGGGCGCCGGTATTTTGATGTCGCTGGTACGCGCCGATGGATTTGTCAGGATACCTGCAATGTCTGAAGGAATCGGCGCAGGAGCTGAAGTCAATGTTGAACTTCTCAGGGAGAAAGATGAGATAGGGAATACTGTTGTATGTATTGGAAGCCATGACAACTCATTGGATCTGCTTGCCAATATCTTGAAGAAAAATCATCCGGGATTTTCCCTGTCATCTGCTCATGTCGGGTCAATGGGGGGTCTTATCGCATTGAAAAAAGGTGAAGCGCATATGGCAGGCACTCATCTTCTTGATGAAGGAACCGGTGAATATAATGTCCCTTATCTTCAGAGGCTTCTCGGTGACAGGGGGATTGTGCTGATGAATCTTGTGTATCGTCAGCAGGGGCTAATGGTGATAAAAGGCAATCCCAAAAAGATCGGATCTTTTGAAGACCTTTTGCGTGAGGATATTATTTTTATAAACAGGCAGGGCGGGTCAGGTACACGATTGCTTACCGACAAATACCTCAGGGAAAATAATATATCTTCAGGCGATATCAAGGGGTACGACAGGGAAGAATATACGCATATGGGAGCAGCTTCGGCTGTTCTTAGCGGAATTGCCGATACCGGCATGGGTATTCTGGCCGCTGCCCGCGCCCTTGATCTTGATTTCATACCCCTGGCAAGGGAAAGATATGATCTTGCTGTCATGAGAGAGTATATGAATACCGGCCCTGTTGCTGCAGTTCTCCAGATAATCAGGGAAAATCAGGATTTCCGGACATCTGTAGAAAAGCTCGGAGGTTATGATGTCACTGATATGGGGAAGATAATTTATGAGTCATAGACAATAATTATCGCACATGATGATCTTCGAAAAAACAACAAATTCAGCTTTGGGGCTCTGTTGACTTATTTTCATCGCTTAAAAGTCTTTTGGCGCCTATGAATCTTTTCATAAAATAGGGGGCGTCCAGATTATCAACCTTAACTTTCTTCCCTTTTGATGAGGCATGTATGAAGAGGTTGTTGCCGAGATAAATACCGACATGAGAGGGAAATGATGCATAGGTCCTGAAAAAGACGAGGTCGCCTATGGACAACTCTTCCTTGTCAATTGTTTCTCCTTCGTTGAACTGTTCCCTCGCAGTCCTCGGAAGGTCTGTCCCCAGAAGACCGTAAACCTTTTTGACGTAGGCTGAACAATCAATACCCAGGATACTGTTCCCTCCAAATTTATAGGGGATATTCAGCAGTTTCCTGGCAAAGAGAGAGAGCTTTTCAGGTAAACTTTTCGCAGAGAATTCGTCAGATTCAGATACGTTTTTCAATTCTTCTTCCAGGTTCTTTGTGAGCATCTTATTGTTCTGAAATTCGGCTATAATTGGCTGTTCTTCTTCAAGATAGAGTTTCTGACCTGCTTTCAGGGAAGGAGAATCCATTTCATTTATTTCCATTAATTCTTCCGCATCAATATGGAATCTCCTGGCTATGCTCCATACGTTATCGCCTTTTTTGACTGTATACATTTTTGGCCCGTCGGTGACATTTTCTTTGGGTGTTTTTTTGTGAGAAACGCTTTCCTTTTTGGAATCAACGGACTTTGTTTTTTTGTCGGCTTCTTTTTTTTGTAAAGGTATGATTAGCTTGTCTCCGGGTTTAATGTTTTTGGCAGAAATTGTATTGAGGTTTTTCAAGTCGTCTATTTTTACATTATGTTTTTTTGCAATAGTATAAAAATTATCACCCTTTTTTACTTTATACTCGATTGCAGCCTCAACTCTTGAAACAAAGGATGTGAGGAGGAGAAAAAGCAGAACGAGTTTTACGGATTTAAAAAGATAAGTTTTCTTCATGCAGCTTCCTCACGTGCAAGCTCTTTCAGGGTAGGGAGTTCAGTCAAGTCCTTTATGCCAAAGTACTGAAGAAATTCCTGTGTTGTGCCGTAAAGAAGAGGCTTTCCGGGAACTTCCTTTCTCCCCATAATTTTAATCAGTCTTTTGTCCATGAGTGTTTTTATGACTCCGTCTGAATTCACACCCCGTATCTGTTCCAATTCGGCCTTGATGATGGGCTGTTTGTAGGCGATTATGGCAAGTGTTTCAAGGGACGGCATCGAGAGTCTGTTTGAAGTGGTCGTATTGGTAAATTTCTTCAGCCATTGGGAATAAAAGGGATTGGTCACCATCTGGTAACCATTGGCAATTTCTACAATCTGGATGCCGCTGTCTTTTTGTTTATATTCCAGAATAAGTTCATCAAGGAGCTGCTTGAGATCGTTTTCATGCAAATCCATAGTATTTTTAAGGCCTGAAAGCGTAACAGGATCGCCTGAAACAAACAGTAGCGCTTCGATAAGAGATTTCTTTTCCTTGTTTGTCATCTTTGGTATGGAACTATACCAAAAAGGCATAAAAAATTCAATTTTTGTAAAAAAAAATTATAGGGTTGTGAAGAACCCTGTGCCAAGAGCACAGGGCGTCAAAAGTCAAAACAAATTTATTCTGTCATTCTCCGGCTTGACCCCCGCATCAAGCATGCCCTCTG
>PGYF01000122.1 GCA_002839535.1 Nitrospira bacterium HGW-Nitrospira-1 | reverse complement strand
CGGCATCCAGTATCTCGCGTTTGGTCGAGAGGGCAGAAGCAAAATGATGGTCATGGTCAGGCTAAATGCTCGTTAGGTATCAACGTCCCCTGACGACCTCCGTCGTGTTTACAAGCCACTTGATGAAATATTTATCCATATCCCTGTCTTGCTTTTTTTGGAAAGCCCCATTTTAAAACCCGTACTCTTTCCATCTGGATTCAACCAGTTTTTTTATTTCTTCCGACATGAATAATTCGTCGGGCCAGTCTCTCATCATACCCTCTTCTTTTGTCTTCCGTGTTGCGTCTATGCCCATCTTTGAACCATACCGCGGCCAGTTTGCCGCATGGTCAAGGTCATCGAGCGGGCCGTCGCCAAATACTGTATCGCGCTTCCAGTCAACATTGTTCAGGACCCTCCATGCAGTGTAGGAAATGTCCTGCACATCAACGTCGTCATCCACAACAATGAGCAGTTTTGCAAACATCATCTGGCCTTTGCCCCAGAGGCCGTGAATGATCTTTTTGGCGTGACCAGGATAGCTTTTCCTGATTGAGATGATCGCAAAATTATGGAAAACCCCTTCCATCGGAAGATTGATGTCCTTTATTTCTGGAAAATCAAGACGGATGAGCGGCAGAAATATGCGCTCAGTGGCCTTTCCCATGTAGCAGTCCTCCATAGGCGGCTTGCCGACAATCGTTGCAGGATAGATCATGTCCTTTCTGTGCGTAATGCAGGTCACATGGAATACAGGATAGAGGGCCTCTGCAGAATAAAAGCCTGTGTGATCTCCAAAAGGCCCTTCTGTCCGCATCTCGCCAGGCTCAAGATAACCCTCTATGACAAGCTCGCTGTTGGCCGGCACCTCGATATCCGAGGTAATACACTTTACCATCTCTACAGGGCCCTTCCTTAAAAAGCCCGCAAAAACCATCTCGTCTATTGCCTCAGGCAGAGGCGCGCTTGAGGCGTATATAACGGCAGGGTCGCTCCCAACCGCGATAGCAGCAGGCATTTGCTTGTTCATCTTTGCGTATTTGTCGTAATGCCGTGCGCCGTCCTTGTGTATATGCCAGTGCATCCCTGTTGTTGTTTTATCGTATATATGGATCCTGTACATGCCGCAGTTGGGGCGGCCTGTTTCAGGGTCTTTTGTGAATACCATCGGGAAGGTGATAAATCTCCCTTCATTTTCTTCACTTCTGACTTCTGACTTCTGACTTCTGACTTCTGCTGATGGTTGTCCGTCGCCTGGCCAGCATTTGATGATCGGGAACTTGCTCAGATCAGGGTTGTCCTTTTCAATGACCTCCTGACAGGGGGCGTTTGTTACCCTCTTTGGCAGGTATCTTGAGAACTCAAAGAGCTTGGGCAGCAATGAAAGTTTCTCCAATAATGTCCTGGGTGGCGGCTGGTTAAGCAGTTCTTCTATCCGGCCGGCGACATCATCGAGGTTTTTCACCTCAAGCGCCAGGCACATGCGGTCGAACGAGCCGAAGAGGTTTGTAACAACAGGGTAGGGAGATCCCTTTACCTTTTCGAAAAACAACGCCTTTCCGCCGTCAGACGATTTGCACATGCGGTCGGTAATTGCGGAAATTTCAAGTATCGGGTCAACTTCAACAGAAATACGTTGCAGAAGCCCTTTCTGTTTGAGCAGATTGATAAATTCTCTTAAATCTTTATAAGCCATTTCTGTCCTCCAAGGTAAGTAAAATATATTATACCATAATATATTGCACCGTGAAACAGCACGAATTGCCTCATCTAAAATCTACATGAAAGTGAATCGTTGCCTCATTTAAAAAACTATACGAAAAAATATCAAAATAGTCTCTCATAAATCAAAAA
>PGYF01000121.1:1928-2684 GCA_002839535.1 Nitrospira bacterium HGW-Nitrospira-1 | reverse complement strand
CTGTTTTCTGATAAGCGGGAACGGCATGACAAGAGCCGTGAGGAGCTTGAATCTGAGCTTTACCGGCAGATAGGGCAGATGAAAGTGGAAGTAGAGTGGCTAAAAAAAAAATCACAACAACTCAGTTAAGGAGAAGCGGGCATTGATTGAGCCGTGGCATACAGAGATAACGATAAGCAGTCAGTGTGAACTTTTGGGACTATCGAGGAGCGGATACTATTATCAGCCGCAAGGAGAGAGTTTGTTGAACTTGCATCTGATGAACCTTATTGATGAGCAATACACGCGGATGCCGTTCTACGGAGTTGCGAAGATGACAGCATGGCTTATCAGGAAAGGCTTTGAGGTCAATTCCAAGAGGGTACGGCGTCTGATGAGACTGATGGGTCTTGAGGCGATCTATCCAAAACGGAATTTGAGCATAGCATCGGCAGAACATAAAAAATATCCGTACCTGTTGAGGGACGTGCTGGTAGAGCGGCCTGATCAGGTCTGGAGCACAGACATTACCTATATCAAGATGGCCCAAGGGTTTCTGTATCTGGTGGCAATAATGGATTGGTACAGCCGGTATGTGCTGGCATGGAGACTATCCAATACGTTGGACACACAGTTTTGCCTGGAAGCATTGGAGGGGGCGTTGGCAATTTCACAACCTGAAATATTCAACAGTGATCAGGGTTCACAGTTTACAAGCAATGAGTTCACAGGAAGGCTTCAACAGTCAGGGGTCAGCATCAGCATGGACGGACGAGG
>PGYF01000121.1:0-1843 GCA_002839535.1 Nitrospira bacterium HGW-Nitrospira-1 | reverse complement strand
AGAACTATACCCATGAGGAGAAGTTTAACAAAGAAGGCAAGAAAAGTTATTGAGGCAGGACTGGAGGAAATGAGGCAAGCGCCGCTATTAGCGGAAATACCGGGGATAGGCGCTCGGATGATGTTGCAGGTGGCAGTAGAGGAGGAAGTAACGACCTATCTTAATAGGGACTATTACGAGAGGAATGAGAGAGCTGCCTGACCTGCTACAAATATCCTTACCGGCATTGGCTCAGAATACGGACGACCAATGTTGTGGAGCGGAGTTTCAAGGAGGTGAAGCGAAGGGTAAAGGGGATAGGACGGTTTCAGAATGAGGAGCGTGCTCTCACCATGGTTTACTGGCAACTCAACGAACTGAGATGGAATGGAGTGAGCATGACCAAAGAGGCAAAGGCAATCCTTGCAAAGATATGCACATCAAAAATGCAGGGAATTGCGGCATAATCGGAATCATGAAAACCGTTGAGAATAAAGCCCTGATGACAATTTACAGAAAAGACTTGACATTGTCTTACCGCGTCGCCTGGAGCAGATTGTTGTGGCTTACTTTATTTGATTTATTCCGAGATCTTTACAAATCTTTCGTGCAAGGTGATCATCAATTTCATTGTGTCTTGGAACAGACGATCTTTTATTTTGACTTATATTCCCCCACCAAGAATGCCGACTGCCTTCTCTAATAAATTCACAGCCTTGTGATCGTAAATATTTCAGCAGGTCACTTCGCTTCATACTGCAATTTTTTCTTCTTGATATCCTGAGCCCACGGCGGCTATTGCGTCGTGACGGTTAAATTCGAGTGCCTCTTTTAGGGTAAGGCGTAGCGTTTCAATTAAATCTTCGCGGGTCTGTTCTTGACAGTTTACGCCTGGAATTTCCTCGATCCAACCGATCCACCATTCTCCCGCTTGTTTTACTATTGCAGTAAATTCTGTATTCATATCTTTACCTCCGCTATGACCAAATTATAACGTATCGCCAGAGATTTTTTATATATATTTTCGCCCTAACGATAGAACTCACCCGCCAAAAAGTGCCAGCTTTTTGGTCGGGTGCAGTGATTGGTTAGATGTTTTTTGCAATTTCTATTCAATAAAATTCTTTAAGTTTTGTAAAATTTCCACTATCATCGTCGGTTCCAATACTCTCGCTTTTATTTCCTCTTCTGGCTTCCACCAATAGGAAGGTTCAACACCAACCTTTACATAGCTGTTTGTATTTTTATCTTTATCTATCTCTAAAAGGTTAAACCCATTTTCAAAAATATAATGGATAATTTTTAACCGGTCTGCGTTTAGAAAATTTTTTATCCTGTTTTCATCATTTACGTTAGATACCACTTCTATTTTTTCGTCCGTCATTTTTAATTTATACTTATTTCCAAAAAACTTCATTGAGGTTCCCATAACATCAAATATGTTTTTAGAAAGAGGTTTAATTTTTAAAGAGAAAGGCCAACGATGAGGACCGTAAACGGTTGCAAAAAGATCGATGGGGTGCCTAGGATTCATAACTTTTTTTAATTCAACTTTTACTCTTTCGCCCATCCAGGATCCCTCTAATATAGCATATACTGTTCCAAGTCTGAATTTTGTAGATACAACTCCACTAATAACTGATACGAGTTGAGATAGTTTTTCTTTAAGCTGTTGAAGAACCGACCAGTAAATGAAAAAGAAAAAGGCAATAAATCCAAGAGCTATAAAAATAAACATTGTATTCCCCATTTTATCCTTCTAATGTTTAATCTACCAAGTTGCCTGTTTTGGCAATCTTGATTAAAATCATATCAGAATAACTGATTCATTACAATATAAAACTCCAGTATAACAACAGTCCGG
>PGYF01000021.1 GCA_002839535.1 Nitrospira bacterium HGW-Nitrospira-1 | reverse complement strand
TGTTAACGTGTCTGTTTGTCCGTTGATCAGGATTTTCAGATCGTTGTTGTTTTTTATCAGTTCAAGGTCAGTTGATGCGATTCCTGCTCCAAACTCCACTGTGTCTGTGTTGGTTGTTGAGTCATAGTCAGAGATGGTGTCCTGTCCGCTGCCTATGCCGAATTTGTATGTGTCGTTGCCATTGCCGCCATTGAGGATGTCTTCGCCTGCGCCGCCGTCTAAGGTGTCATTGCCGGCGTTACCATACAAGGAATCATTTCCATCACCACCCCTTATGGCATCACCTGTGTTTGTGCCGACCAAGACATCATTCCCTCCTGTCCCTGTTATTATGTTCTTTCCTGCTGAATCAACTATCCATGATAACTCATCATTTTGAAAAGCAAAGGCATTCCTGAAAGGAATGAAATTCATCATATCCAATGCTTGGAAACCATCAAGTGTCCGGACAAATTCTGAAAGTGCCTGCTTGCCTGTTTCATAATTAGTATCAAGCTGGCTCTGTATCCCTGTAATTACCGCACTTAAGTCACCTTTTATGCTCTGTGTCGCATCATCCCATGTGTAGGTAATCTTGGAATAGAGGTCTTTCAGGTGCGTCTGCGCCATCATCTGGGCATAGAGCCATCATCTGGGCATAGAACATTTCAGATATGCCTCGATAGGACAGGTTAAGTGTCATTGAGGCATTCGGCCCAGGATTTGGAGAATAACCTTGTTGCAAAAACTTGTCGCCAAAGATTGTCTCCATTGCAGTGAGTTGTCTTGCGTCTATACAACCGCCTCTACTATTTGGGTCTATGTTTTCTACTCCTGTCCATTTGTAGATGATTTGGTCCATCAAGTTGTTTCTTGTTGTTACATCTGTTGCGGCAGCAAATTGTTCAACAAGTGTTTTTAAGCTGACACCTGACTGCTGACCGCTGAGAGCTTCCCTCACCATCGCCTGCTGAAGGTCATAGACATTGCCGTAGCCCTGCATATCAGGAAGGGCTGCTATGTCCGCTGGCACATCGAGCCATTCGTTGGCAATAGTGTATGCCTTATCCATCTTGAACCATACATCTGTGGCTGATGCGACTGTGAGGGAGGCTGTTGCGCGGGGTTGCGTGACGATGAAGCCCGAGACCGTGAGGATGATCTTAGACAGAAATGTCCCCAAGGGCGACGTGGTCGCTACTGCGCGTATCGCAGGCATTATGGCCGCAAAAAAGACAAGCGACATCATCCCGATGTGTCACCCGCTGAACCTTTCATCGGTCGCTGTTGAGATAACGGTCGACAAAGAAAAGAGCATTGTCGAAATCGAAGCGAAGGCAAAAACAGTCGGACAGACCGGCGTTGAAATGGAGGCCATGACCGCGGTGTCCGCAGCAGCCCTCACGATTTACGATATGTGCAAGGCGGTTGATAAGGAGATGGTCATATCAGATATTATGCTTATCGAGAAACGCGGAGGCAAGAGCGGGGAGTTCAGGAGAACTTTTACTTCTAAACAAACCACCCCTGGCCCCTCCTTAACCAAAGAGGGGAGTTGATACCCAAAAGCTTACCCAGAGCTCCCCGCCTATTGTAGGAGGGGTGGCCGAAGGCCGGGGTGGTAAAACGACTAACAAGAAATCTAAAAAGGAGGCATAACAATTATAAGTATGACAGGCAGAATAGTATCTTTAAACACCAGCGCAAAAAAGGGCGTCAGGAAAAAACCGGTAAAGGAAGTAGTGATGAAGACCGAATATGGGATCGAAGGGGACGGGCATGCATCCTCGGAATGGCACAGACAGGTGAGTCTTCTGGCCCTCGAAAGTATTAAGAAAATGCAGGACAAGGGGCTTGATGTCAAGCCCGGAGATTTCGCGGAGAATATCACCACTGAGGGAATAGACCTCCCGGCCCTACCTGTCGGAACACAGATGATTCTCGGCGACGGCGTAAAGGCGGAGGTGACCCAGATAGGAAAGGTTTGCCACACCAAGTGCGCGATCTATTATCAGGCGGGCGACTGCGCAAACTGTCATCCGGATATATTCAATATCAAGAAAAAGACGACGGTACATTTTTCTATGTCGAGAATCCTGAAATCAGAATTCTGCGGAGTATGTCATCTTAAAATTGCTTTCCCCCTTGATGACTGCGGAAGATAGGTTAATAACAGATAAACTGTAATAAAGGAAAGAAAGAGTGCATTCTCTTGATTATTTAAAGTTTATCACCTTAGGAGATAAAATTTAGAAAATTTAGGGACACATCCCATATTTTTACTATCTTTTCTTTCTTGGTCTTCCCTGTGATTTTAGCATAAATCTTCTTTCCAAGCATTCCCCAGGGCCTCTTTCGTCAGCCTCTCTGCTGTAGCAAAGACCGCCTTTTTGCCTTCCTCTGTCCGCGCCTCGATATAGAACCTTACCTTCGGCTCTGTGCCTGAAGGCCGGATCATAAGCCATGAGCCATCATCAAAAACTATCTTTGTGCCATCTACTGTTATGAGGTCTTTTACTGTCCGCTTTTCTCCGCCAATATCGAGTGTAGTTCCTTTTTTGTATTGCGCCTGCAGCACAGAGAGCCCCTTCAGCAAGGGCTCGCCGGCAAGGGCGGGGTCAACGGAAATGCCGGAGCGGTCCGGATAGTAATAACCGAATTCATCCATAATCTCCCTGAGATATTCCCCAAGATTCTTGCCTGTGACCGCCATCATCTCCAGGGCCAGAAGCAGTCCGAACAGGGCGTCCTTTTCGAGAGTATGGTTATATCCGGATATCCCGTCTGATTCCTCGAATGCCGCGATAGCCTTTAGAGTAGATGTTTGCAGCAGCCAGGGTCTGAAGTTTTTGAAGCCGACCTTTGTCTCCTTTACCGGAATGCCGAGTTTTTCAGCGATCGCATTGACAAAGTTGCTTGTGCCGACTGACTTTGCGACAACTCCGTTTATCCCTTTATATACATGAAGAAAATGGAGCGCCATTCCGCCAAAATAGTTCATCGGTATCTGTATGCCAGGGTCAGCAAATCTGATCCTGTCTCCGTCAGGGTCCATGATAATCCCGAGTTTTAACCTGGCCGGGCTTTTTCTTAAGACTGCCTCAACAGCAGCCATGTTTTTTTCAGAAGGCTCAGGCGCGACCCCGCCGAAGAGATAATCATCCCCTGTCCTCAGGTATTGTATTTTGGGGCTTTGGCCGATGATCCTCTGCAGCTTGCCTCTTGTTGCGCCGTGAACATTATCCACGCAGACGAGACAGTCCGAGCTTTTAATGAAGTCCTGTATTTTCTCTATGTCTAATGTCTTACGTTCTGTTATATATCTGATATAGAGTTCAGCAAGGTCAATCTTCTCAACGTCAATGGCCTTTTCCGGTGCAATGGTGATCGATCTATCCATCATCCTGTCGGCAATCTCTTCGATCTTTCCCGTAATCTCAGAGCCTGCCGGTCCGCCGTCAGATGGGTTGAACTTGAAGCCTGCATAATTTGCCGGATTATGGGAGGGGGTGAGGTTTATGGCGCAGGCAGCGTTTAACATCTCTATGCCTGATGAGAACTCCGGGGTGATGGCCTCGCCTGCATACCAGGTTTTTATCCGCTCTTTTTGAAGAAGCCCGATAACTTCCTTGGCAAAGTCAGTTCCCAAAAAGCGGTTATCATGCCCTACAATAACTCCTCGGCGCTGTATTTCCCTGAAGTCTTTTACTCCCATAGCCTCCACGACAGTACTGTCATTACACTTGAACATCTCTATTATTGCGGCAGTTACCACGCGGATATTATGGAATGTAAAGTCTGTCCCGATCTCACCGCGCCAGCCTGAAGTGCCGAATACAATTTTTGCCGGAGCAGTGTTCTCCCTTGCAAATTTCTCGATTACCGACAACAAGCCCTTATTGCGGCCGGCGTCAGACAATATCGCTTTCCAGCACGATGAGGCATTTTCAAACTGTTCAGTCATTTCCCCTCCGGATGATTTTTGGTGGTATTTTTTTATTTTACCACAAATGGTTTATACGGCAAAGAGGCAAAGAGTGCGGGCATGTTTTCTGCCAGGAAATTGTCGGATATGATATTATAATTGACTTTTTCCCAATCAGGAGGAATAGATGGCAGGAGGAATAAATGGCAAAAAATTATAATATAGCGGTAATACCCGGTGATGGGACCGGCCCCGAGGTTGTCAGGGAAGGCATAAAGGTGCTCAAGGCTGCAGCAGCAAGCAGCGGGTTCAGGTTGGAGTTCACAGAGTTTGATTTCGGCGGAGAGCGGTATTTAAAGACCGGTGAGACGCTCCCTGACAGGGCGATCGAAGAGTTCAAAAAGTTCGACGCAATATTTCTGGGCGCTATCGGTCATCCTGACGTAAAACCCGGCATCCTCGAAACAGGGATTCTCCTCAAAATACGCTTTGTCCTCGACCAGTACATTAATCTCCGGCCGGTGAAGCTCTATCCAAATGTGGAGACCCCACTTAAGGACAAGGGCCCTGAGCATATTGATTTTGTGGTCATCCGCGAAAACACGGGCGGCATCTACACAGGCCACGGCGGAGCAACCCGCGTTGGCACAACAGAGGAGATTGCTACTCAACTAATGGTGTATGATCGCCGCTCGGTGGACCGCTGTCTGAAATACGCCTTCGAGCTTAAAAAGAAGCGCAATGCAAAAGACCCGAAATACGCTCGAAAACCAATTACGCTCATCCATAAGCGGAACGTGCTTACCTATTGCGGCGACCTCTGGTACCGCGCCTTTGAGGAGATGGGCTCGAAGCAATACCCTGAGCTAAAGCGCGACTATAACCACGTTGATGCAGCGAATATGTGGTTTGTAAAAAACCCTGAATGGTTCGACGTAGCAGTCACGGAGAACCTTTTCGGCGATATTATTACTGACATCGGCGCTATAATCCAGGGCGGGCTCGGCATATCCTCTGGTGGGAACATCAACCCCGAGGGCGTTTCGATGTTCGAGCCGATAGGCGGCTCAGCTCCAAAGTATGCCGGAAGGAACGTAATCAACCCCATGGCGGCAATCGGCGCTGCGATGATGATGCTTGATTTCCTCGGCGAAACGAAATCAGCCCAGGCGATCGAAGCGGCCATGATAGCAGTAATTAAGAAGATGAAGAGCCAGGCTGCCGGGAACATGGGCTATTCCACTACCGAAGTGGGCGACATGACGGCAAAGCTTGTTTCATAAAGCGCTAATTATTCTTTTAACCGATGTCCGGCGATAAAATAAAATCTCTTCGGTCATTAACAGATCAGCTGACCGGATGTGAATGCTGCCCGCGGAAATGCGGGGTGAACAGACTTGCAGGGAAAACCGGTTTTTGCAGGGTTGGTTCTGTTATTCAGATTTCCCATGCCGGTCTGCATTTTGGGGAAGAGCCGCCCATTTCCGGCAGTAAAGGTTCAGGGACTATTTTTTTTAGCGGATGCAACCTCCGCTGTGTGTTTTGCCAGAATTACCGGATCAGCCAGGAATTTCAGCAGCGCCGTAACCGGACCCTGACTATAGATGAGCTTGTATCTGAAATGCTGCGTCTTCAGGATGCAGGCGCTCATAACATCAATTTTGTCTCACCTTCTCATATGATTTTTCAGATGGCAGACGCCATTGACAGCGCAAAGAGAAAGGGGCTTGTTGTGCCGGTTGTGTATAACTCCAATGGTTATGATTCAGTGGATGCGCTCCGGCAGATCCGGGGTCTTGTTGATATTTATCTTCCGGACATCAAATATCCGGACAATAAATCTGGAAAGCTGTTTTCTAATGTGGACGATTATGCGGATATCGTCCCTGAAGTCCTCAGGGAAATGCTGAATCAGGTGGGCAACCTGGAAATGGATAATGCCGTCATCGCTGTCCGCGGATTGCTGGTCCGCCATCTCGTGTTGCCAGGCCAACTGGATAACAGCAGACGATGTCTTGATTTTCTGGCAGGCTTGTCACCTGATATCCATGTCAGCATCATGTCTCAGTATTCTCCTCAATATAAGGCAGGCGCTTATCCCGGAATAAACAGGACCTTGACAGAAAAAGAATATGATGAGATCACGGACTATGCGCTTGGTCTTGGCCTGGAGAATGCCTTTATACAGAAACTCGAAAGTCAGCGCCATTACCTGCCTGATTTTGATCAGGAAGAGCCTTTCAAATCGGCTTCGTCCATTTAAGGTTAAACTAATCATATGGGATACAGAGAAATTTCATTCAAGCTGCCTGCTGATTATAAAGACGACCAACTAAGAAAAAACATCAAAAAAAACCTGGGGCTAAAGGAATTCTCATATCAGATAGAAAATAAAAGCCTCGATGCGAGAAAAAAGGACAACATCCACTGGCTCGTTCGGGTTGCGGTCTTATCCAAAGAAATTAAGGGAGACTCTCCTGTTATGTCCCCGTCTCTACATATTTCACACCAGAAAAGAAGAGAGAAGGTAGTTGTTGTCGGAAGCGGTCCGGCAGGATTTTTCTCAGCGTTTGTCCTTCAGAAAGCAGGATTCCATACAATGATAATCGAACGCGGCACAGATGTTCATAAAAGGACTGCGGGAATCAGGGCGTTTGAAAAGACAGGTATTTTTAATCCTGTCAGCAATTATGCGTTTGGTGAGGGCGGCGCAGGGACCTTCTCTGATGGAAAACTCACTTCACGGACCAGACATATATCAAAAGAAAGGCAGTTCATATTATCCAGTTACATCAGCGCGGGCGCTCCGGAAGAAATAAGATATATGGCACATCCTCACCTTGGAAGTGATAACCTGAGAATAATTGTAAAGAATCTCAGAGATGATTTCCTGAATATAGGCGGAAGTATACTTTTTGAAACCTTATTGGAAGACTTGAAAATCAAAGATGGAAAAGTTATTGAGGCAATGACTGCATCAGGCGGAATTGAAGCGGATTATTTTATTATCGCCCCGGGGCATTCTGCTCATGAGACCTACCGGATGTTAATCAGGAGGGGTGTTGCCTTCCGCACAAAGAATTTTGCTTTAGGTTGCAGGGTGGAGCACCCTCAGGAAATCATTAACAAGGCACAATGGGGCAGGGAAAGTCTGCCTGGAGTAAAGGCTGCTGAATATCGTTTAACATCCAGGGGAGACGGCAATCTCCCTGTGTATACCTTTTGCATGTGTCCGGGCGGAGTTGTTGTGCCTGCAACCGCATATGAAAATACAAACATAGTCAACGGGATGAGCAGGTACCAGAGAAACGGAAAGTTCGCTAACGCTGCGTGTGTAGCGGCAGTCCATCCTGACAAACTAATCGGCAGGCAGGCAACGCCGCTGGAGGCCCTTGACTGGTTAGGAGCTCTTGAGGAAAATTTTTACCGGTATTCAGACAGCTTTCAGGCCCCATTTTGCAGTATACGGAATTTTATTGACAGCACAGCGCCGTCAGAAATCGTTGAATCAAGTTATCCTCTGGGATTAAAACCTGCTGCTTTGTGGAATTTGCTGCCTTTTGAAATAAGCAACTCAATCAGGGAAGGACTTAAAGATTTCAGCAGAAAAATAAAAGGATTTGAAACAGGCAGTATTATGGGGCTTGAGAGTAAGACTTCATCACCGGTTCAGGTCCTGCGGGAAAAAAGCGGGCTTTGTGCAGGCTTTAAAAATCTTTATATGGTTGGGGAAGGCAGCGGTTACTCCGGAGGCATAATATCAAGCGGCTCAGACGGCATAAAAGCAGCTATGGGTATAATAGAGAACAACTATAGTTATCTTTAAAGAAACGAACAAACTTCTCTGCATTTACTGCTATGTCTCCTTTGCAGATCGCTGTAGCCACTGCCACGGCGTCAGCGCCTGCATTGATTGCCAATGCAATGTTATCAAGATTTATTCCTCCGATCGCCACCAGGGGAATACTGACATTTTCTTTGATAATCCTGATATTGTCAACCCCCTTTGGGGCGCCGGCATCTTTTGTGGTCGTATGAAAAATAGGACCGAATCCTATATAATCAGCGCCTCCGCGCTCTGCTTCCTTTGCCTGGCTAAGGTCATGAGTTGAGATTCCGACAATCTTGTTTCCCATAATTTTCCTCGCCTCCCTGAGGGGCAGGTCGTCCTGTCCCAGATGTACGCCGTCAGCATCTACCGCGAGCGCAATATCCGCGTGGTCGTTGATGATAAGCATTGCACCGAAGGACTCCGTCAGTTTTCTGAGGGTGACGGCGTTTTCGTATATCGTCCGTCTCGAAAGGCCCTTCTCCCGGTACTGGATACATTTCACACCGGCACGGAGAACAATGTTGACCATATCATACAAAGGCAGGTTGCTATACTTCCTATCTGTAATAAAGCATATCCCGTTAAAATACATACGGCATTTCCTGACTACTCCGCCACTGTCATATAAAATCGCTTAGAGGTCAGGCAGACTCCTTGCCTGTATTCTGAACAGGCGCGTTCATCTTTTCTATAAACCCTGTAGTAAAATCGCCTTTTATGAAGGCAGGGGAATTGAGCGCTTTTTTATGAAACGGTATCGTAGTCTTTATCCCCTCTATGATGAATTCATCAAGCGCCCTCTTCATCCTGGCAATGGCCTCAGCCCTGTCTCTTCCATGGACAATGAGTTTTGCAATCAGTGAATCATAATGCGAAGGAATTACACAGCCGTTATAGGCTGCGGTATCAACCCTTACACCGGGACCGCCCGGCAGCGCCAGAAACGTAATCTTCCCCGGGCAGGGGATAAATCTTTCGGGGTCCTCGGCATTGATCCTGCACTCAATGGCATGACCGGAAAGTTTAATCTGAATCTGTTTCCATTCCAGGGGTAAGCCGGCCGCTATTTTAATCTGTTCTTTGACAATGTCCACCCCGCTTACATATTCTGTAACAGGGTGTTCGACCTGAAGACGCGTATTCATCTCCATAAAATAAATATTGCCGGCAGGCTCAACGATAAATTCCACGGTGCCCGCATTTCTGTATTTCAGCGCCCGTGCAGCCTTCACCGCATAGTCCCCTATCTTCTTTCTGAACTTTTGTGTTGCGATAAACGACGGTGATTCTTCGATCAGCTTCTGATGCCTTCTCTGGATAGAGCAGTCCCTCTCCCCGAGATGTATGATATTCCCCTTGCTATCGCCGAGAATCTGCACCTCTATATGCCTCATCTCGGTTATATATTTTTCTATATAGAGTTCGCCGTTACCGAAGGCGGTCAATGCCTCCCGCTGTGCCATATAGTACTGTTTTTCGAATTCCGGCTCTTCTTTTGCAATACGCATTCCCCGCCCGCCGCCGCCTGCGGAAGCCTTTATGATCACAGGGAATCCAATCTTTTTGGCAATCTTCAATGCCGCTTCCTCGGTTACAACAGGCCCGTCACTGCCTGGCACAACAGGGACTCCCCTGCGTTTCATCGTCTGCCTTGCCTTTGCCTTGTCCCCTCCAAGCCTTATCGAGTCTGCTGAAGGACCTATGAATATGATCCCCGATGAAAGACATGCCTCGGCAAATTGAGGGTTTTCGGATAAAAATCCATAGCCTGGGTGTATGGCCTCGGAGTCGGTTATCTCTGCTGCGGTAAGTATGCCGGGGATATTGTTATAGCTCTGTGCCGAGTTTGCCGGTCCAATACAGACAGACTCGTCCGCTAATTTTGTATGCATGGACTCCTTATCAACATCAGAGTAAACTGCAACAGTCTTTATGTCGAGTTCCTTGCAGGCCCGTATTATCCTGACAGCGATCTCTCCCCTGTTGGCGACCAGAATTTTCTTGAATAATTTCATAAAGGTTCGATCAGAAAAAGCGGCTCGCCGTATTCTACCGGTTGTCCGTTCTCAACAAGGGCTTTCAATAAAATGCCGTCAACTTCGCTCTCTATTTCATTCATGAGTTTCATCGCCTCGATAATACAAAGCACCTGTCCCTTTTTAACCCGCAGGCCTGTCTCGACAAAAATAGGGGCCTCAGGTGAAGGAGAGCGGTAGAATGTCCCGACGATCGGTGATGTAACGGTAATCAGCCTCTGCATCTCATCCTCAATTTCCTTCTTGATAAGAGATTCCTGGACAGACGGCGACTTCGGTGCGGCTGCCTCCAGAGGCTGAAAAAACTTCTCCCTTTTAATCTTCACCTTTGTGCCTTCTTTTTCAACCTGAATTTCAGTAATATCTGTTTCCTTGAGAAGCTCAATCAGTTGTTTTAAATCCTCAAGTTCCATTATCTTACCCTTTCTATATATTCAGACGTCCTTGTGTCCACCTTGATAGTGTCCCCTTCGTTTATGTGGAAAGGGACTCTGACAACCGCCCCTGTTTCGAGTGTAGCAGGTTTCCCGCCGCCGGAGGCAGTGTCTCCTTTATATCCAGGGGCTGTCTGGGCCACAACAAGTTCGATAAACGTGGGAAGTTCGACATTCAGCGGTGTGCCCCTGTAATTCAGTATCTTTACCTCTATATTCTCCTTGAGGAAAAGTTTCGCATCGCCCAACTGATCAGAGGTAAGCGGGATCTGTTCGAATGTTTCCTGATCCATGAAATAATAGAGGCCATCCTGTATATAAAGGAACTGCATCTTTTTTTCCTCAAGTTCAGGCGTCGGGAACTTTTCACCTGACCGTATAGTCTCCTCAACAACACTACCTGTCTTAAGGTTCTTCATCTTTGTTTTTACATTGGCGCCGCCCCTGCCCATCTTGACATGCATAAAATCCACTATTTCGTAAGGCTCGCCTCTGAATTCTATTTTCAGGCCTTTTCTAAAATCACTTGTTGAAATCAATTATCTTTTCCTCCTGAACTAATATATTATCTCAAGTCCTTTGGGGAGCGTAGTCAAGACCCTGCGGCCGCCATGTTCAACAAGGACCATATCCTCTATTCGCACTCCGCCGATTCCGGGCACATACACACCAGGCTCGATGGTAAATACCATCCCCGGTTTAACAGACTCCCTTCCAAGCCTGGAGATGCGGGGCAATTCATGCACGTCAAGCCCGACTCCGTGCCCTGTGCCATGTCCAAAGAAATTCGAATATCCTGTTTTTTTAATGCTGTCTCTTGCAGCCCTGTCAACCATCCTGCTGCTCTGACCTGCTGCAACTGAATGAATAGCCTCAATATTCGCCTGCAATACGGCGTCGTATATCTCTTTTTTTCTGGAAATATCCCTCCCCTGTATCAGAAAAGACCTGGTCATATCCGAGAAATATCCTCCGGCCTCCCCACCCCAGTCAACCACGACAAGGTCCCCGGGTTTTATTTTTTTCTCTGTTGGTTTTGCATGAGGCAACGCTGAGTTCTGTCCTGAGGCCACTATTATATCAAAAGGGATGGAATAACACCCCTCTTTTTTCAGGTTTTCCTCAAGCCGCAGCGCTACCTGCCTTTCAGTAAAACCCGGCCTTACAGCTTCCTTTGTTTTGAGAAAAGCGTTTTCGGCCCGTGCAATAGCCTTCCTGATCATGGCCAACTCATCAGCGTCTTTTATCTTACGCAGGTCTTCGACAAAATTGCCAACCGCTTTTATCTTTATCCCTTTTCTTAAAAGTGACCGGTAAAAATGATATGAAGCTGTTGACTCAAACCCAAGGGTCTTTATCCCTAAGGCTTTCGCCCTTTCAATTATTTCCTTCGGACGCTCCGCTTTCTCAATAAATATTTCAAACCCCTTAATTTCCTGTTTCGCCTGCTCCTCGTATCTAAAATCAGTGCAGAAGATATTATCTTTCTTCGTAATGACAACGCAGCCGGACGAACCGGTGAAGCCGGTTACATACCTGACATTGGTAATATGAGACAGGAGAATTCCGTCGATCCCCTTTGATTCAAGGGAATCGGCTATCGCCTTTGTACGCTTCATTGCAGGGTAATTTTCTTTGCAGCCCTGACAGCAAGAAGATACCCTTCTGTCCCAAGGCCGCTTATCTGTCCGACGGCAACCCCTGATATGAAAGATTTCTTCCTGAATTCTTCACGTTTGTAAATATTTGAAATGTGCACCTCTATGGCAGGTTTCCCGACAGCGGCTATGGAATCTCTTATCGCCACACTGGTATGCGTATACGCAGCGGGATTTATGATAAGGACATCATACTCCTTTGTCTGTATGGCGTCAACTATCGCTCCTTCGCTGTTTGACTGAAAAACCTCCGCATCCATGCCAAGTTCTTTTGAGAGGTCGAGTATCTGTTTGTTCAGATCAGCAAGAGTCGTATGGCCATAAATACCTGACTCCCTGCTGCCGAGCAGATTTAAATTAGGTCCGTGCACCACAAGTATCTTCATAATCTTTAAGCGCTTTCAGGAAATTCATCGCCCTTCTTTTTTATAGCGCTCAAAAACGCGCTCAATTGTGATAACAGCACCTTTTCATCCTTGCCCATCAGCCTTAACAGGGCCTTCAGCTCTTCAATGCGTTGAAGCGTCTTCTTGTCGCCGGGCGCAACAGTAAGAATCTGCTGATATGCGTATAAAGCCCCGATATAATTTTCTTCTGATATAAGCCTGTCCGCAGTCTGCAAAAGTTCACTGTTGTCCTTTAAACTTTCGAAAGCAGCTTCCGGAGCCGCCTCTGCGCCGAATATTTCTTCTGACTCTGATATGGTTTTTGTTTCTTCATCTGTTTTTAAAAGTTCAGTTTCCACAACATCAGCCATATCACCGAAAAATAATTCTTCCTCTTCCCCCTCGTCTTCCTCTAACTCTTCTCCCTCTTCAGTATCTTCTTTAGGAACAAATGACTCTCCTGGAATTTCCGCCACTGCTTCAGCTTTATCTCCAAAAAGCGATTTTTTAAAGGCGTCGATTTCTTCCCCTGACTCTACAGACTCACCCTGTGCCTGTTCGCAGGAGGTATATCCTAAATCCATTGCTTCAGAATAAGCTTCCTCCACAACCGCAGCTTCTTCTCGAGCGGGAGCACTGTGTTCTTCTATTTTTTCCACAGGCTGCTCAGTGTCAGCCCCTTCAAGTTCCCGCAGCTTATTTGCAGCCTCCTCATCCATCGGGTTCAGCTTTAAAAACGTCCTGTAAGCTTTTGTCGCGAGGCGCCTTTCGCCTGTATCCCCGTAGATCTCCGCTAATTTTTTATGGGCGTAAAGGTTGTCCGGTATCGCCTTTATCACGCTTTCAAACTCGACACGGGCCTTATCCTTCTGCCCCTTTTCGAGATAGATTTTCCCAAGCGATACCCTGGCGCTCATATATCCCGGCTGTGTTTCAATGCCCTTCCGGAGAACTTCCAGTGCTTCATCCAGCATTCCTTCCTTCCTGTACTCTTCTGCAAGCAGCACATACAGTTTGGAATTAGGGTCCTTCTCAACCTTTTCCCTGAGTTTTTCGATTTCTTTTATTGACATGGCTTGCTTAAATTTTCCTCTAAAATCACAGATAAAGTCAAGATTTCGAATTGCCTCATCTAAAATCTACATGAAAGTGAATCGTTGCCTCATTTAAAAAACTATACGAAAAAATATCAAAATAGTCTCTCATAA
>PGYF01000120.1 GCA_002839535.1 Nitrospira bacterium HGW-Nitrospira-1 | reverse complement strand
CGGCTTGACCCCCGCATCAAGCATGCCCTCTGACTTGATCAGGGGGTGCGGGGCAGGCTCCGAATCCAGGATAGGGTATGGATTCCCCGGTCAAGCCGGAGAATGACGGAGGGGGGTCGTGGAATGACGGAGGGGGGTCGTGGAATGACATGATTTGTGACAAGAATGACCCATACGATTACGCGAAGACCCATAATTTTATGCAGACAGTAACTATTTCTAAAAAAGAATATGAAGAACTGAAGGTTTTCTGATGGTACGGGATGATCTCATCAAGAAAGCAGGAGATTACTCTGAAAAGAGGGGTGATATTCTCCTTCTCTTTATATTTGGCTCATCTGTAAAAGGTTATGCCACGCCGGAAAGCGATGTAGATATAGCAATCTTATTCAAACAAGAGCCTGATTTTGCCGCGATTAAGCAGATAGAGAGCGACCTTTCATACGCACTAAGGCATGAGGTGGATATTACGGCATTAAATAACTCATCACCTGTCATTCGGATGCAGGTTCTCAAGAGTGGAATCCTCGCTGTTAATAAGGATAAGGCTGTATACAATGATTTCTTTGTCAGGACAATAAAGGAATACGACGACCTGAAACACATCAGAAAGGAGATGGAAGACAGCGTCCTGAGAGGGAGGGTTTGTGCCTGACAGGGATGTTGTTCTTGCAAAAGTTGCCGCCATACAGAGATGTTTGAGGCGGATTAAAGATGTGACCGGTCTTGACCCTGAGAGATTAGATAATATAAATACTCAGGATATAGTCGTCCTGAACCTTCAAATGGCCGTAGAGGCTGCCATAGACCTTGCAACGCATATTATTGCCTCTGAAGGATTGGGGCTGGCCTCTACAATAAGAGATCATTTCAGGCTCTTAAAGGCAGCAGGGATAATTGACGAGACCCTTTTAAAAAAGATGGAGGCAATGGTGGGATTCAGGAACATAGCAATCCACGATTATCAGTCAATAAATATCGACATACTCAAGTCAATACTGTCTAAACACCTAAAAGACCTGGAGGAACTTTATTCCGTAATTCTATCCAGATTCAGCATCTCATAAACTCAAAAAATGCGGTTGAATTATGCTCGCATGGACACGAATGC
This sequence comes from Nitrospira bacterium HGW-Nitrospira-1, assembly GCA_002839535.1. Taxonomy (GTDB): domain Bacteria; phylum Nitrospirota; class Thermodesulfovibrionia; order Thermodesulfovibrionales; family UBA6898; genus JAOUFP01. The sequence continues at coordinate 823 of PGYF01000120.1, read as the reverse complement.
CTTCAACCTAAAAAATGCAATTACTGCGGGGACAGTCCCGAATCTACGGCTTCGCCCGTAATTCTGGGACAGTCCCCTTACACCAAATCCCCGCCTTTGACATTAGAGGTTTTATATGTAATAATTTTAGCATAAATCAGGTGGAAGACAGAAGGAGGTGTTGGATGACTACGGCGCTGTTGGAAAAAGAGAAGACTAAAAAACAATACACCTATGAAGACTATGCAAAACTTCCTGAAGGCGCGCCCTATCAACTAATAGGAGGAGAATTAATTATGACGCCCTCGCCAATTCCATACCATCAGATAATCGCAAGAAATATCGGATTTGAATTGCTAAAGTTTAATGAACAAAAGAGCCTCGGAGAGGTTATTTTTGCACCCATGGACGTCTCACTCTCAGAAACCGAGACCTATCAGCCTGATATAATCTTTATCTCAAATGACCGGCTCAATATCATAGGCGAAAAAAAGATAGAGGCTGCCCCGGACCTGGTGATGGAGATACTGTCCCCGGCAACAGCTTATTATGATTTAAGGCACAAAAAGCGCATGTACGAAAAATCAGGGGTAAAGGAGTACTGGATAGTTGACCCCATGGAAAAGGGCATTGAGGTCTATGAAAATGTCAATGGAGAATTCAAACTCTTTAGTCAGGCGCAGGAGAAAGACCGGGCAAAGTCAAAACTCCTTGAGGGGTTCGGGGTTGAGTTGGAGAAGGCATTTTAAATGGATGTTATCCAGCTTGAGGGACACAGGCTGAGGGAAAAGATAATCAGAATTTGTGTCATTGCCCGACCCCCCTCCGTCATTCCACGACCCCC
>PGYF01000119.1 GCA_002839535.1 Nitrospira bacterium HGW-Nitrospira-1 | reverse complement strand
CGTGGAATGACGAAATCCCGTGTAAACGTTCCATTTGAATCATCTTAAGAATAGCCTTTTTCTAATATTTTTACCCACTCACATCCACGAAGACCCATTATAAATAACCCGGATGGTATTTGTCATTTTATGTCGGCTATCCCGTATACTATAGGCGAATGTCTTATAAGGTGTGTGATGAGGAATGCATCAAAAACCCAAATCCGGCGTATGACAAATTGGCTGTCCTGGGGGCTGCAATAATGTATTCCAAAACAGCGTTTCTTGTTGTTATTATTTTTTCTCTGGCTCTTTTTTCCTGCGCTAAAAAAGAGGCCTTGAGGAACGCTGCAATTGAGCCCTATGAAGGCCCGGTAACTGTCGAGATACTCAAACAGTCTGTTGGTTTCGGAAATGTCAGGAGCATAAAAGCCATTGCCGATGTTACTATCTCTAAAGAAGGAGAGACTCATGGGAGACTAAACGGCATCTTTGCCTACAAAGCGCCCGGAATGATGCGTGTCAACCTCTTTGGGCCTTTCGGCCTGACTGTGACGGAAATCCTCATATCAGGGGAACTCTTTCAGTTTTCTGTACCGCCAAAGCATGTCCTCTATGAAATGAATTCTCCTGAGGTCAACTTTTCCGGCCTGATGAATGGCTGTTTCAGATACGAAATGGCCGAAGAGGGGGAAATGTACGTCCTTCTCGCCTATAATACGGATAAACAGAATCCGGAGGTTACTGCCCGATATTATTTTGACAGGGGATACCTCTTAAACAGGACGATCCGTTTCTATAAAGACGGTTCAGAGGTCATAAAGGCTGACTTCAACGATTTCAACGGCAGGGCGCCTGAACGAACGAGATTGACCTTTTCAAACCGCATGGTAATAGATATTGCCTTGCATGAACCTGAGTTTGATGCGGACATACCTGATGAGTATTTCAGCGCCATAGAACATGGAGACAAGCAGATAAAGTCTTTTCAGGAGGCCTTCTCATGCCTGTAGCGCTTATCACAGGAGCTTCGAGAGGATTGGGAAAACAGACAGCCCTTGCACTTTCAGCGCATGGATATTCTGTTGCCGTCAATTATGTATCTTCTCATAAAGAAGCCGCTAATCTCGTCAAAACACTCCTCAAAACAATGGGAAACAGCTCAATTGCGTTTAAAGCCGACGTCGGGGATATCACACAGGTTCGAGCTATGGCTGAAGAAATCCAAAAGACATTCGGCAAGCTGGACGTAATCATCAACAACGCCGGAATTACAAAGGACAACCTCCTCTTAAAACAGACCGAAGATGAGTGGGACAGCATAATCAGGACAAACCTTAAGGGCTGTTTTAATATCATCAGCGCATTGTCGCCGCTCATGATACAATCCGGCGGCGGGAACATTATTAATATCTCATCTTATTCAGGGATGAAGGGAAAGGCAGGACAGTCGGCATACAGCGCCTCAAAGGCTGCTATACTTGGCCTGACAGTCTCCGCAGCGCAGGAGCTTTCAAGGTATAATATACGTGTAAATGCGATTCTGCCCGGCTATATGATGACAGAAATGGGGTTAAAGGCCCAAAAGGCCGCAGAAAAGGCAAAAGATGAGAGTATCCTGAAAAAATTATCTGAACCGAAAGATGCAGCGGATTTTATTGTGTATCTGGCAACAACTAAAAATATCAGCGGACAGGTTTTTAGTCTTGACAGCAGAATTGGTTAAAAATTTCGGACAAATCGTCCATGAATAAGGCGGAGTATAGTATTGGAGCGGATTTTTTTGCCGATATTCCAACAGTGTGTTTCTCTGAGATAAAGAGGCAAAAGCCTCGGAGGTCGCCTGAGGCGACCGAGAATGAGCGAGAGTACTATATTCCGCCTTATTCTGCAATGATTAATAAGGGAGCCTCTTGCAAAAGTATTGCTTCGGGGTAACTGGAGATAATGGTGAAGGGTTTTTTTATAACAGGCGCTGACACAGGGGTCGGCAAGACCATAATAGCAG
>PGYF01000118.1 GCA_002839535.1 Nitrospira bacterium HGW-Nitrospira-1 | reverse complement strand
AGGGTTCTTCACAATGTCCTTTCCTGCCATCCTGCCTCCTTCTAAAAAGAGGCGGTCTAACATTCTTAAAAGCGGACATTTCTATTTTGGTATGACAAATAAAAACTTACTTCATTATTGCGCCTTCGTCTGCTGAACTCACCAATCTCGCATACCTTGCAAGATACCCCTTCTGTATTTTAGGGGCAGGCTTTTTCCAGGTCTGCAATCTCTTGTTGATCTCCCTGTCCGTGAGCGCGACATTCAGCTTTCTGCCGGGTATATCAATCCTGATAATATCTTTGTTTTTAACGATCGCAAGAGTTCCGCCTTCCATGGCCTCTGGTGAAATATGGCCGATGCATGGCCCCCTGGTCCCTCCGGAAAATCTGCCGTCCGTAACAAGGGCTACGGATTCACTCAACCCCATACCGGCTATTGCTGCGGTCGGCGCAAGCATCTCCCGCATCCCAGGGCCGCCCTTGGGGCCTTCATAGCGTATGACAACGACATTTCCGGGCTTCACCTTTCCTGCAAGGATGGCCTTCAAGGCGTCTTCCTCAGAGTTAAATACTATCGCAGTTCCCTCAAACCGCATCGTTTCCTTACTGACTGCGGATTGCTTCACCACAGCCCCTCTACAGGCAAGATTGCCTTTCAGAATAGCAATGCCGCCCTCTTTGTGATGGGCTTTTCCGATAGGTCTTATAACGTCATCATTGAGGATTTCCGCTTCGTCTGCTATCTGCGCTATGCTTTTCCCGCTGACCGTTATATTGTCCTTCAGCTTTGGCTTTAACCTTTTCAGCATCGCAGGGATTCCGCCGGCATAGTCCAGATCTTCCATATAATTCGGGCCGCCCGGCAGCATATTCGCTATATGAGGGGTCGTCCTGGCAAGCCTGTCAAATATCTCAAGCGGCAGCTTAATGCCTGCGTCGTTTGCGATTGCAGGGATATGCAGGACTGTATTGGTGGACCCTCCCAATGCAAGGTCAACCATGATCGCATTTTCAAAGGCCTTCCTGTTCATAATCTTCCGCGGCGTGATATTCTTCTTCACCAGTTCAACAACCCTGCTGCCGCTTTGGAAGGCTATCCGCCGCTTTTTGGATGAGACAGCAAGCGCGGTGGCGCAGCCCTCAAGACTCATCCCAAGGGCCTCGGTAACACAGGCCATGGTATTTGCCGTATACATGCCCTGACACGACCCTGCTCCAGGACAGGCGCACATTTCAAGGACGTCAAGTTCTTCTTTTTTAATAAGCCCCTTCTTGAATTTTCCGACTGCCTCGAAGGTATCGCTTGTAAGGTTGAGTCTCCTTCCTTTGTAATGACCGGAAAACATCGGGCCTGCGGTGACTACTATGGAAGGGATATTCAGCCTCCCTGCGGCCATCAGCATGCCGGGCGTAATTTTATCGCAGTTGGTAAGCAGGACAAGGCCGTCAAGTTGATGGGCCTCAGCCACAGTCTCAACCATGTCCGCGATCAGTTCCCGTGAGGCAAGCGAATAATGCATGCCGCTATGACCCATCGCAATACCGTCACAGACGCCGGGAATACCGAAAAAAAAGGGATAGCCGCCTCCTGTATGGACCCCCTTTTCTATAAATCGTTCCAAATCTCTCATGCCTATATGACCGGGAATAAGGTCCGTAAAGCTCGTTGCTACGCCGATAAACGGCTTTCCCATCTCTGATTTTGGAATGCCGGTCGCATAAAGAAGCGCCCGGTGCGGAAGACGTTCAATGCCTTCTTTGATAGTCTTGCTTCTCATGGAATAAACCCCCTAAAGTATAAACGCGAAATGAAAAATAAAAATGCCATCTGAAGCCCAAAACTCAGGTTAAAATTTTGTGCTTCAGGTTATTTTTGTCTATAAGTTTTAAGGGTCTTCGCGTAATCGTGTGGGTCATTCTTGTCACAAATCATGTCATTCCACGACACCCCTCCGTCATTCCACGACACCCCTCCGTCATTCTCCGGCTTGACCGGGGAATCCATACCCTATCCTGGATTGTCCGGTCAAGC
>PGYF01000020.1:845-14914 GCA_002839535.1 Nitrospira bacterium HGW-Nitrospira-1 | reverse complement strand
AAATTAGGAAGCAATTCATTAAAAGGGGCTGATCAGGTAAAATGAAAACCGGACATTTCTAAATTGGTAAAAAGCGGACATTTCTAAATTGGCGTAACATAAGGCGATACTGACTTGTAAACTTCAAACTTCGAGTGCTAAACTTATTCAAATTATTTTTATCCGGAGGATTTTTGGAGCTATACAGTTTCGGGATTGCAGAATTAAAGAGAATGCTGGAGAATCGTGAGGTCTCTGCCAAAGATATACACGGCTCGGTATATAAAAGAATAGACGCTGTCGAAGGCAGGATCAGGGCCTATGTAACAATAACACAGGAAAAAGCCCTGGAAATGGCGGAACAGTCTGATAAAGAAAGGGCAGCTGGAAATAAAAAAACCCTTTCCGGCATTCCAATCGCTATAAAAGACAACATATGCACAAAGGGTATCCTCACGACCTGTTCATCAAGGATATTGTCCAATTTCATCCCGCCCTATGAAAGCGCCGTGACTGCAAAACTCCTGGAAAACGGGTATGTCCTTTCAGGCAAAACCAATATGGACGAGTTTGCGATGGGTTCATCTACCGAAAATTCAGGGTTTCATGCCACGAAAAACCCGTGGGACACCGACAGAATTCCCGGAGGGTCAAGCGGGGGTTCTGCAGCGGCTGTTGCAGCAGACGAATGCATAGCAGCGTTCGGCTCGGATACCGGAGGCTCGATCAGGCAGCCTGCATCCTTCTGCGGCGTCGTTGGGCTGAAGCCGACCTACGGAAGGGTCTCCAGATACGGGCTTGTCGCCTTTGCATCATCACTGGACCAGATAGGACCGATAACAAAAAATATAACCGATGCTGCAATCCTTATGAACATAATATCCGGCAGGGACCCCAGGGATTCAACCTCAGCGCCTGTTTCAGTGCCTGACTTCACCTCTGGCCTGGGCAAAGACATAAAAGGGCTCAGGATCGGCGTCCCCCAAGAATACTTCATCGAGGGCATAGACCCGGAAGTAGGGCAATCCGTTCGTAACGCTATCAAACACTTTGAATCTCTTGGGGCGGTCCCCGTAGAAATCTCTTTGCCCCATACCGGCTATGCTGTTGCAGCATACTATGTCCTTGCCACATCTGAGGCAAGTTCAAACCTGGCGCGTTATGACGGAGTCAAATACGGTTTCAGGGCCGAAGGCAAAGATCTTTTGGATATGTATATGAACTCAAGGGCACAGGGGTTCGGCCCGGAGGTAAAAAGGAGGATAATGCTCGGGACCTATACGCTTTCGTCCGGCTATTACGACGCCTACTACAGAAAGGCCCAGCAGGTCAGAACCCTTATTAAAGGCGATTTCGATAATGCCTTCAAGACCGTTGATCTCATTGTAACGCCGACCTCGCCAACCCCTGCGTTCAAGGCCGGGGAGAAAACTGACGATCCTCTCCAGATGTACCTTGCCGATATATTCACGATCTCGGTAAATCTCGCTGGTGTGCCGGCAATATCTATTCCCTGCGGGTTCACCTCAGGCAGCCTGCCGATAGGGCTGCAGCTGATCGCCGGACATTTCGACGAGGCTGCGCTGCTGCGGGCCTCCTATGCCTACGAGCAGTCAACCGAATGGCACAAAAGGAAACCGAATCTGTGAAATACGAAGCAGTCATAGGACTTGAAGTCCACGCCCAGATGCTCACCGATACGAAGATATTCTGCGGCTGTTCGACCAGGTTCGGCTCTGAGCCAAACACCCAGACCTGTCCGGTATGCATAGGCATGCCAGGTGTGCTTCCCGTACTGAATAAGAAGGCGCTTGAATTTTCGATCAGGACCGGTCTTGCGACAAACTGCTCGATAGCATCATACAGCCGCTTCGCCAGGAAAAATTATTTCTATCCTGACCTTCCGAAGGGCTATCAGATAAGCCAGTATGAACATCCAATATGCGAACACGGATATATCGAGGTTGTGGCAGATGGGAATGTAAAAAAGATAGGCATCACGAGGATACACATGGAGGAGGATGCAGGAAAGAATATCCATGAAGGCGGAGGCAACTACAGCTTTGTAGACCTCAACAGGACAGGCGTTCCCCTGATGGAGATCGTCTCTGAGCCGGACATACGGACTCCCGGTGAAGCAGTTGAGTACATGAAGAAGCTCAGGGCAATCCTCAGATATCTCGGCGTCTGCGACGGCAACATGGAGCAGGGTTCTTTGCGATGCGATGCGAACGTCTCTGTACGACCCGGGGGGCAGAAAGAGTACGGGACAAGGGCCGAGATCAAGAACATCAACTCCTTCAAGTTCGTCGAAAAGGCGATCGAATATGAAATAAAGCGGCAGATAAAGGTAATAGAAGACGGCGGGCAGGTCATTCAGGAGACAAGGCTCTGGGACCCCAACAAGGGAATAACAGAGGCAATGCGTTCCAAGGAAGAGGCCCACGACTACCGTTATTTCCCTGATCCTGACCTTGTCCCTCTTACCGTTGAAGAGTCTGTAATCAATGAAATACGGTCTGGACTGCCTGAATTGCCTGATGCAAAGAGAAAGCGTTTTGCGGCTGACTTTGGTTTGCCTGAATATGATGCGGAACTTCTTACCTCGGAAAAAGCTGTTTCGGAATGGTTCGAAGAAGCGGTTCATGCCGGCGGACAGCCAAAAGCAGTATCTAACTGGATCATGGGCGAACTCATGCGACTGCTCAATGAAGAGAATATATCCATAGAAAAATGTCTGCTGAAACCAGGGCAGCTTGCTGAAATGTTACTGCTTATTGACAGGGGAACCATCAGCACCAAGATAGCAAAGACTGTTTTTACCGGGATGTGCAAGACCGGAAAAGACGCGCAAGTCATTGTCAAAGAAAAAGGGCTTGTTCAGGTAAGCGACATCTCTGCAATTGAAAAAGTCGTAGATGAGATCATTGCAAAACACCCGGATGAGGCCGCCAGGTTCAAGGCCGGCGAGGAAAAGCTCCTGGGCTTTTTCGTTGGCCAGGCGATGAAGGCGACAAAGGGGAAGGCAAACCCACAGATACTGAACGACCTTTTGAAGAAAAAGCTGTCTTAATCTGTATTATTCATCCTAAAAACAGCAGTTGGCAGGGCTGAATTGAGCGGCCTTGCCCTTGAAAAAAAAGAGGATAATTCAGTAACATTAACATTCAATCGGAAACCGGTCTCATGTAAGCAGACGGGGTTTCTTTAACTATAAGTGAAGAACCCTGTGCCAAGAGCACAGGGATGAATTGCTTATTCATTAAAAGGTCAAAAAAAGGTCAAACATGAAAGAATTAGACAGGCTCAGAAAAAGTATCGACAATATCGATGACGAAATCATCGCGCTGCTCAACAGGCGCTCTAAATTTGTCATCGAAGTCGGCAGTATCAAGCGCACACAGAAATCAAAGTTCTATAAACCTGACCGCGAACAACAGATACTCGAAAGGCTCACCAGCCAAAACAAAGGCCATTTTCCCAATGACGCCCTGAAGGTAATATACAGGGAAATCCTCTCTGCTTCCGTTTCCCTGGAAGAACCTCTGAAGGTCACCTGCCTCGGCCCCCTTGCCACCTTCACACACCTCGCTGCCCTGCGCCACTTTGGTTCATCCTCGGCCTTCGTGCCTGTTGACAGCATCAAGAAGGTCTTTGAAAACGTTGAGACAGGCAAGGCGGAATACGGGGTCGTCCCTATTGAAAACTCCAATGAAGGAGTTGTCAGCTACACGCTTGACATGTTCATGGACTCAGACTTGCAGGTTGTAGCTGAGGTAATCCTTGAAGTATCTCATAATCTGCTTTCGAGGCAGACAAATATCGCAAAGATAAAGAAGATATACTCCCATCCCCAGGCATTCGCCCAGTGCAGGGGATGGCTCGAATCAAATATGCCCGGCGTGCCTGCAAAGGAAGCTACGAGCACTGCGAAGGCAGCGGAACTGGCGTCAAGGGAAAAGGATACTGCTGCAATTGCCAGTGAGATAGCTGCCCGCATATACGATCTCAACATAATCGAGAGGAACATCCAGGACAGCAGGAGGAATATAACCAGATTTCTCGTTATCTCAAAGGAATTTCCACACCGCACCGGCAATGATAAGACCTCGGTAATGTTTTCGATCAAGCACAAACCCGGTTCGCTTTACGAGGTGCTCCTTCCTTTCAAAAGGGCGAAGATCAACCTGACCAAGATAGAATCCAGACCCTCCAAAAGAAAGGCCTGGGAATATATATTTTTTGTTGACATGGAAGGCCATATTGAAGACAAAAAAATTAAAAAAGCAATTGACTCATTAAAGGACAACTGCCTCTATCTTAAAATATTGGGATCATATCCCCAGGGGAAGATACAGTGATAAAACCGCCTGATTATGTGCTCGGTATACAGCCGTATGTGCCCGGAAAGCCCATTGAGGAACTCGAAAGGGAACTCGGCATAGCGAATTCGATAAAGCTCGCCTCGAACGAAAACCCGGTCGGCCCGTCTCCGAAAGCCCTTGAGGCGATCAAAAATTCCCTCAGCGATATCAACCGGTATCCTGACGGAGCAGGGTATTATCTGAAAAAAGCCCTGGCTGAAAAACTGTCGGCCAGTGAATCAATTTGTGAAGACGAGATAATCCTTGGCAACGGCTCTAACGAACTTCTTGATATCGCAGTAAGGACCTGTATGCAGGCCGGCGACGAGGCGGTCATGGCAGTCCCTTCTTTTGTGGTATATTCAATGGCTGTACAGGGTGTCGGCGGAAAATCCATCCAGATCCCGCTGAAGGATTACACCCACGACCTCAAGGCAATGGCGGATGCGGTCACGCCACGGACAAAGATGATCTTTATCGCAAACCCGAACAACCCTACCGGCACGATCAACAGAAAATATGAGTTTGCGAGGATGATGGAAGAGATCCCGAATAATATACTCGTTGTCCTCGACGAAGCCTATTACGAGTATGTGTCTGACCCTGACTATGCAGACAGCATGAAGCATCTTCACGCTGAAGGAAACGTCCTCATTCTCAGAACTTTCTCAAAGATATATGGCCTTGCCGGCCTGAGAATCGGCTATGGCGTCGCAAAAAAGGAAATACTGAATGACATGAACAGGCTGAGAGAGCCTTTTAATACGAATTCAATAGCGCAGAGGGCTGCGATCGCAGCGCTGAAGGACTCAGAACACGTATCACATTCGAGAAATATCAACGAAGCAGGCAAAACATATTTGTACGGCGAGCTTGCCTCGCTTGGCGTAAAGTATGTGCCAACCGAGGCGAATTTCCTTTATATGCCCGTTGAAAAAGCAATGGCTCTTTACGAAAGCCTCATGAAGATGGGTGTTATTATAAGGCCGATGGGGCCGCATGCCATACGGGTAACCATCGGACTGCCTGAAGAAAACAAAAGATTTATAGAAGCATTCAAAGCAGTTGTCGGTTCATAACAACTTATACGGAGTTGCCTGATCTCTCCATTGTCTGTTGTCTGTGAGCTATATACCATAAGCGATGAGCGAAAGAGGGGGATTGAGAAATGGATATTATTGTTTTAAAGACCGACGCAACAGAGGATGAGATAAAACATGTTGTAAAGAAGCTGGAGAGCCGCGGCCTGAAGGCGAATGTCTCCCAGGGGACGGAGAGGACCATCATTGGTGTTATCGGTGACACCTCGAAGGTCACTGAGGAAGAGGAAGATTCAATCCGTGCGGCGTCCGGCGTTGAAAATGTCGTCAGGATATTAAAACCCTACAAACTCGCAAGCCGTGAATTCAAGAAGGAGAATACGGAAATATCAGTACGCGGCGTGGTGATAGGGGGCAGGAAGATACCGGTCATGGCAGGCCCCTGTGCTGTAGAGAACAGGACCGTGCTGACAAGCATCGCTGAAAAGGTAAAGGCCGGCGGCGCGTCATTTCTGCGGGGCGGCGCTTTTAAGCCGAGGACCTCGCCATACTCATTTCAGGGGCTCGGGGAAGAGGGACTGAAATATCTCGCCGAGGCAAGGGAAAAGACAGGTCTTCCGATTATCACGGAATGTATGGACCCACGGGACCTGGATGTGATCGTTAAATATGCAGATATTATTCAGATCGGAGCAAGGAATATGCAGAACTTCAGACTGCTGCTTGAGGTTGGTTCAACGCAGAAGCCTGTAATGCTCAAGCGTGGTCTGTCTTCTACAATTAAGGAATGGCTTATGTCGGCAGAATATATCATGTCGCGGGGAAATCATCAGGTAATGCTCTGTGAGAGGGGGATCAGGACATTTGAGACCGCGACAAGAAATACCCTTGATCTCAGCGCTGTGCCGGTGCTGAAGCAGCTGACACATCTTCCGGTTGTCGTTGATCCAAGTCATGGCACCGGCAAAAGGGACCTGGTCGCAACCATGGCGAAGGCTGCTGTTGCAGCCGGAGCTGACGCACTGATAATCGAGGTGCATACAAATCCGGAAGAAGCCATGTCAGACGGAGATCAGTCGCTGAAGCCGGACCAATTTGCAAAACTGATGCAGGAATTAAGACCGATAGCGCTGGCTGTAGGCAGGGAGATATAAGGATAAAGGACAATAGACAGAAACATGTTTAACAGGATAACCATACTCGGAGTTGGACTGCTCGGCGCATCCTTTGCAATGGCGGTGAAAAAAAGCGGCCTGTGCAATTCTGTTACCGGCTATGGGAGAAACAGGGAAAACCTTCTGAAGGCAAAAGAGAGAAATTTCATAGACTCTTTTGAAACAGACCCTGCAGAAGCCTGCAAAGACGCTGACCTGATAATGCTTTCAACGCCGGCAGGTTCATTCCTCGATCTGATAAAGGCAATCTCTCCTGCCCTGAAAAAGGGCGCAATACTTACCGACGTCGGCAGCGTAAAGGGCAAGTTGGTGAGGGAGATAGAAAAAACAATACCAAAAGACGTCCATTATATCGGCGGGCACCCGATAGCAGGCAGCGACCGTTCGGGCATTGCCTCAGCAAACGCCGAACTCTTCCGAAATGCCAAATGCATAATTACCCCTACGGAAAATTCAGACCCTGAGGCCCTCGAAAAAATACAGGGTCTCTGGAAGGCCCTCGGCTCCGGCGTCATTGCCATGAATCCTGAAGAGCATGACAGGATTTATGCGGCAGTCAGCCACCTGCCGCATCTGATCGCCTATGCGATGGTCAATACCGTAGCCGACATGGACAGCTCATATCTTGATTTCAGCGGCAAGGGTTTCATGGACGCAACAAGGATAGCATCCAGTTCAGAAGAGTTGTGGAATGATATCTGTCTGCTCAACAGGGACAACCTTGCAGAGGTGATTGCCGTCTTTCAAAAAAACATGGACATGCTGAACCAATATCTCAAGGCCGGTGATTCGGATTCTCTGAAAAACGCATTCCGGAAGGCCCGGCGTCTGAGGGAACATATTGGATAGGATAGAACTCAACAGGGCCAGGGCGTTTAAAGGCGAGTTCTCACCTCCGCCTGATAAATCAATATCCCACAGGTCTGTTATTTTTTCCTCCCTTGCAAAGGGGACAAGCACGGTCACGAATTTCCTCAGGGCAAATGATACACTCAGCACCATAAACGCATTCCGGAGCCTGGGCATAGATATTATTGATGAGGGCTCCACCTTAACAATACAGGGCAAAGGACTGCGCGGATTGTCCGAACCACAAGACGTCATTGACTGCGGAAATTCCGGCACTACCATCCGCCTTATTTCAGGCGTCCTTTCCGGCAGCCCATTTTTCTCGGTATTAACAGGAGACAGCTCTCTCAGGACAAGACCAATGGCCAGGGTGATCAAACCCCTCAGCCTCATGGGCGCCCATATCAGCGCACGGGACAATAACCAATATCCGCCGCTGGCGATAAAGGGCGGGGATCTATCTCCCATCAAATACATAATGCCGATTGCAAGCGCACAGGTAAAATCCGCGCTGCTGCTTGCGGGTCTGTATGCCGGAGGTGATACGGAAATCATGGAGCCGGTAAAATCCCGGGACCACTCAGAGAAGATGCTCTCTGCTTTTGGCGCGGATTTAACAGTTAAAGGACTTGGGATCACCATCAGAGGAGGGAGAGAACTGGGAGCTCTGGATACGCATGTGCCGGGAGATTTTTCGTCGGCAGCCTTTTTCATCGTTGCAGCGCTGCTCATACCAGGCGCTGAAATCCTTGTAAGGGATGTCGGGATAAACCCCACACGGACAGGGCTCCTTACAGCACTGAAGAACATGGGCGCAGCTATTGAAGTTTCAAACATACATGATGTTTCCGGTGAGCCTGTCGCTGATATCTGCTGCAAGGGGGGATCAACATTAAAGGCAGTCTCTGTAACAGGCGAGTTGGCGCCGTCCCTGATCGATGAATTCCCGATCTTATGCGTTGCCGCAGCCCTGGCAGAAGGCACAACAACAATAAAAGGCGCCGGCGAACTGCGGGTGAAGGAATCGGACAGGATAAAGACAATAGCAACTGAACTCAGAAAAATGGGCGTTGAGATCAATGAATATCCCGACGGCCTGAGTATAAAGGGGGCCGAAGGACTGCGCGGCGCAGAGGTGGAAAGTCACGGAGACCACAGAATTGCTATGGCCATGAGCATTGCAGCGCTTATGGCAGAGGGCAAAACCATTATAAACGGGGCGTCGGCAGTTGATATATCGTTTCCGGGATTCTTTGATATTATAGGGAGGCTTTCATCCTGAAAAAGGTGATAGCCATAGACGGTCCTTCAGGGGCAGGCAAGAGCACTATTGCAAGGCTTATAGCCAAAGAACTCGGCTATGAATATCTTGATACAGGCGCCCTTTACAGGGCTGTGGCCCTGGGACTTATACTCCTTGGAATAAACGAATTATCATCCGATGCGGAACTGATTCAGGCGCTAAAGGAAACAAAGGTCGAATTCAGTAAAGGCTTGACCCTGCTCAACGGCAAAGACGTCTCCCAGGAGATACGTTCACCGGAGGCCGGGCATTATGCATCTGTATTTTCAGCAAAAATACCGGTGCGCAAACATCTCTTGAATATCCAGAGAGATGCGGCGCTTCAGTCGGACCTTGTGGCTGAAGGACGGGATATGACCACAGTGGTATTTCCTGCCGCATATAAAAAATTTTATCTTGACGCCTCTGTGGAAGAACGTTCCGAAAGACGATCCCTGGAGCTGATATCCAGGGGGTTTGAAGTCAACAGGGACAAGATACGCATAGATGTTATAGAAAGAGACGTCAGGGACTCAGGCAGGGACATTGCTCCTTTGAAAAGGGCAGATGACGCATATCTTATTGATTCCTCCGGCCTTTCCATAGATGATGTTTTTCGGAAAATCCTTGATATAATCAAAAAAAACTCCCATAAAAAGTAAAAATGACGAGGAAAACTGCACAGGTGGAAATAATTACTGCAAAAAGGGCAGGGTTCTGTTTTGGGGTGAAAAGGGCCATTGATATTGCCTTTGATATTGCCAAAGAGATACCGGAGGGGGTCTATACACTGGGTCCGATAATTCACAACCCCCAGGTGATAGAAAAATTGAAGACCGAAGGGATATTTCCCCTCGAGGATATCAGTGACATTCGCAACAAAGAGATCAAGGCCCTTATCATACGGACACATGGCATATCCTGTCATCTCTATGATACGATAACCTCGCAGAGGTTCAGATTGATTGACGCTACCTGTCCCTTTGTAAAAAATGCCCAGCGCTATGCGCAACTTTTGAAAGAAAACGGGTATCAGGTAGTGATCCTTGGGGACAGCAGCCACCCCGAGGTAAAGGGTATTATGAGCTACGCCGGTGAAGACGTCGTAGTCGTTGATGAAAACACCCGGATCCCCAGGCTCAAAACAAAAGTAGGGATAGTTGTTCAGACCACTCAGCCGGTTGAAGCCTTGAAAAAGCTCCTTTCAAATATCATTGAACATGTAAAAGAGGTAAAAGTATATAATACCATATGCAATTCTACTGCTCTGAGATTGAAAGAGACTGCTGATATGGCCCGAAAGGTTGATGTTATGATTGTCGTTGGAGGCAGAAACAGCGCCAATACAACACAGCTTGCGCATCTATGCACATCTCTGCCTGTCAGGACATACCATATAGAGACCGAGGGGGAACTCAGGAAAGCGTGGTTTGTAAATGCACGAAAAGTCGGCATTACCGCCGGCGCTTCAACGCCTGACTGGATCATAAGAAAAGTAGAAAAAAGAATTATAGATATCGGAGGGGAAATCCTGTAATGGAAACAAATAACAACGAAATGGAAAGGCGTTATGCAGAAACCTTTCAAAGTGTCTCGGAAGGGGCTTTGCTGGCCGGTAAAATAGTTGCCATAAAACAAAATGCAATTATCGTGGACATAGGATACAAATCCGAGGGCTACATCAGAATCGCTGAATTCACCGAAGAGGAACTCAAAACTTTAAAGCCAGGATCCGCTCTGGAGGTTTATGTCGAAAACATGCGGGATTCCGAAGGCGTGATCAGGCTTTCCAAGGAACGCGCTTCAAAGATAAAAACATGGGACATACTCGAAAAATCTCTTGAGGAAGGCTCTGAAGTTGAAGGCAGGATCATCGAAAAAATAAAGGGCGGTCTGAGTGTGGACCTCGGCGGGGTTAAGGCGTTTCTCCCGGGCTCGCAGATAGATACAAAGATTATAAAAGACCTTGACAGCCTGATAGGTCTGAAACTTTCATTCAGGATACTGAAAATCAATAATAAACGCTCCAATGTGATAGTATCCAGGAGGGCGATTATAGAAGAGGAGCGGGCGCTCAAAAAAGTGGAGACAATCACAAAGCTCAAGGAAGGGGCCGTCATCACAGGGGCAGTAAAGAATATCATTGATTACGGGGTGTTCGTAGACCTCGGAGGAATTGACGGCCTCCTCCATATTTCAGACATATCCTGGGGCAGGATAACCCATCCTTCAGAGTTTTTTGCTGTCGGCGACGAGATAGAGGTCATGGTATTGAAATATGATGCGGAAAAGGAACGGGTGACCCTCGGGTATAAACAGAAAAACCCGGACCCATGGCTGGATATTGAAGAAAAGTATCCTGCGGGAAAACATATAACAGGAAAAGTTGTAAGCATAACCGATTACGGCGCATTCATGGAACTTGAGGAAGGTCTCGAAGGCCTTGTCCATATATCCGAAATTGATTGGCTGCCGAGACCAAAGCATCCGTCAAAATATCTCTCTATCGGCGAGACAGTTGAGGCAATCGTATTGAAAGTCGACAAAAACGAGAGAAAACTTTCCCTGAGCCTCAAGCAGCTAAAGCCGAGTCCATGGGAACTGATAAGCCAGCGCTACCAGCCTGGGCAGAAGATTTCCGGGAAGGTGAAGAGCATTACTGATTTCGGAGTCTTTGTCGGACTCCCGGAAGGCATAGACGGCCTTATTCACATATCTGATCTTTCATGGGTAAAACATGTCAAGCATCCTTCGGAACTCGTGAAGAAAGGGCAGAAAATCGAAGCCGTCATTCTCAGTATAGACTCTGCGAATGAAAAAATCGCCCTTGGACTCAAACAACTGGAGCAAGACCCCTGGATTGAAGTTATTCCTTCCACCTTCAAACTCGGAGATGAAGTTATGGGGAAGGTTCTGAGGATAACTGATTTCGGCATTTTCATAGAGATGGAAGGAGGCGTTGAGGGGCTCATCTATTCTTCAGAGATTGTTCCTCATTCCGGAGGTGAAGGGGAAGAGCCGATAAAAGAGGGAGATGAGATAAAGGCGGGGATTATCAAAATAGACCTTGAGGAGAGAAAAATCGGCCTGAGCATGAAACACGTAAATCCCGTTAGAGATTCATCTCTGAACGGGATAAAAAGGACTGTTGAATGAAAAAATCCTATTTAATCATAACAGGTCTGCTTGTGATCCTCGTGTTTATCAGCCTGTTTCTCGCCATATTCCAGAAAAATATACCATTGGGAAGCAAGCTGGCGCTTATCAGGATAGAAGGTCCGATAATTGATTCAAAGAACGCTGTTGATGAACTCAAGGAATACACAAAAGACAATTCAATAAAAGCTATTGTTTTGAGGGTCGACAGCCCCGGGGGAGCGGTTGCCCCATCCCAGGAAATTTACGAAGAGGTAAAGAAGGCTGTCGCAAAAAAGAAAGTCGTTGTATCAATGGGCTCGGTTGCAGCCTCGGGAGGATACTATATTTCAGCGCCGGCAACAAAAATTATTGCAAACCCGGGAACCCTCACCGGCTCCATCGGCGTTATCATGGAAATACCGAATATAGAAGGCCTCATGAACAAGATCGGGATTAAGACCGAGGTCATCAAGAGCGGCAGGCATAAGGATATCGCTTCCGCGTTCCGCACTATGGGGAAAGAAGAGCGGGAGATACTGCAGGGTGTTATGGATAACGTCCATGAGCAATTCATAAAAGCAGTATCCGAAGGAAGAAAGATCAAGATGGAAGAGCTCAGAAAAATCGCAGACGGTCGAATTTTTACCGGAGAACAGGCAAAAACTTACGGCCTCGTTGATGAACTGGGGACCCTCGAGGACGCCATAAAAACCGCTGCAACCCTTGCAGGCATCAGGGAAGAGCCGCAGGTTATTTCCAGAAAAAATAAATTTTCGGTTATCGATATCCTGAGAAATAAATTTCCGAAGGAGATTGCGGATATTTTTCCGACAGTCAAGATAAAATACTTATACTCACCTTAAGGAGTTTTTATGACAAAATCCGTCCTGATCGAAAAAGTTGCGGAAAAAGTTGAAGGGCTCACCAGAAACCAGACACAGATTGTTGTCGAGACTGTTTTCGAAAGCATAAAGAAAGCCCTCTTGCACGGTGAAAAAATCGAAATCAGAGGTTTTGGAAATTTCCGGTTAAAAACAAGAAATCCGCGTAAGGCAAGAAATCCAAAGACAGGGAAGACTGTATTAGTGCCGGAGAAAAAGGTCCTCTGTTTCAAGGTCGGAAAAGCGCTCAGGGAAGCTCTGAACGCGAAATAATCCTAAAAAAAGCATTTAATGAATTGCTTCCTAATTTGTGTCATTGCCCGATCCCCTCTGTCATTCCACGACCCCCTGATCAAGTCAGAGGGCATGCTTGATCGGGGGTCAAGCCCGAGGATGACAAACTTTAATTTATACACAGACTCTAAATAGGTTAAGAAAAGGGGTTGGCCCTTATGAGTCAACGGGAATGTATCAACAGGCTTAAGCAAAGGCCGAAGGGCAAACAAATTAGGGGATACCCCTATTGTTGTATTTCATCTCGCAATAACCACATTCAAATGCCAATATGCAAAGTCTGAACCCCTCCAGTGTTTAAATACGAACCCGTCCCCGATTTCTCAGCCAGGCAAGATACCGTTATCTGCTTATTCCGTCTTCTCTAATAGCCACTCATTTATCAGCAAATCTTCGCTTTTATGAAGTTTCTTGGCCTTATTGCGGATCTTTTCAAACAACCCCATGTCAAGCCCTATGTATTTCTTCTTTTGCAACTTAAATTTGATATCTGTTACTTCTTTCACATTGTCGAATTCAAATATGTCGTGTTCATCAAAAAAATCGCTTGCCTCTGAAATAGTCATTTCTATTTGTTTACTTTTTCTCATATCTCCTCCGCTCATGGTTGTTCATATCCCTTGCAGTTATAATCAAAGCCTTATTGTTAAGCTTCTTTATGAAAAATACCGAGATAAAGCGCCCCCCTATTGTTTTGCCGAGGGCATTATATAGGTCTTCACCATCTACATGACCGCTTTCCTTTTTGAATATTCTGCATTTTCCCGATAAGACCTTTTCCACCTCATAGGGAAGCACTCTGTGCTTCCATGCAAGCTTTTCTACAACTGTATCCAACCATATTATATCATCAATCACGATGGACAACTTGAAGCTCCTATCAATGGAGAAAAATATAACATACTCTAATGCTAACAAATGAAAGGTATAAATGCAAAAGGAAAGGTTTGTCCGAAAAATAGAGATACTCTGATGTAAGATGGAAAAAATGGACACCAAAGTCTGATAAAATACAAAGACGGAGGTGTCAGGATGAAAGGTATTCCGCAAGGGCGTTACACGAAGGA
>PGYF01000020.1:0-702 GCA_002839535.1 Nitrospira bacterium HGW-Nitrospira-1 | reverse complement strand
ATCTGGCCGATAACGGCGTCCAAGTGGGCGTTTGCCGGGTCAAACGTATCAGGAAGAAGCTCGGCATACGCTGCAAGCAGACGAAGAAATTCAAAACCACAACTGATTCAAGGCATACGCTTCCGGTGGCTGACAACCTGCTGGATCAGCAGTTTGAAGTATCCAGGCCTAATACCGCCTGGGTGAGCGATATAACATATATCCCGACCGATGAAGGTTGGCTTTATCTTGCCGGGCACAAAGATCTTTTTAACGGTGAGATAGTCGGATATGCAATGGGAGAGCGGATAACGAAGAACCTTGTAAGTCAGTCTTTATTCAGGGCTGTAGCAGTGAAACGTCCTGGCAAGGGGCTGATTCATCACTCGGATCGCGGGAGCCAGTACTGTGCTCATGATTACAGGAAGCTTCTTAATCAGATCGGCATGACGGCATCAATGAGCAGAAAGGGGAATTGTTATGATAATGCACCGATGGAGAGTTTCTGGGGCACGCTGAAGCAGGAGCTTGTCCATCACAAGCGTTACAGAACCAGACAAGAGGCAATACAGGATATAACTGAATATATCGAGATCTTCTATAACAGGCAGCGAAGGCAGAAAAGACTGGGGTATCTATCCCCTGTGGCATATGAACAGAGATTCTATGCAGGACAACTGGCAGCATGAAAGGTTTGGTGTCCACTATTGACATCCGAGGTCA
>PGYF01000019.1:49536-57775 GCA_002839535.1 Nitrospira bacterium HGW-Nitrospira-1 | reverse complement strand
GACTTTTGACGCCCTGTGCTCTTGGCACAGGGTTCTTCACAATGTCCTTTCCTGCCATCCTGCCTCCTTCTAAAAAGAGGCGGTCTAACATTCTTAAAACCGGACATTTCTATTTTGGTATGACACCCAATATCGAATTTTGCGACGTCAATTCTAAACTGTATGTGAAGCAACAGGTCAACGCCCGTTGAGGAACAGGGTAGCTGCGAATAAAAAGACAACCTGAAGCAGAATCAGTTATAATGATCCCAATGAAAATTAACGGATAGGGAAAAGACATTGAAAATAGCGATTATTGGACTGGCAAATTCAGGGAAAACAACAATATTCAACGCGCTTACGGGTTTGAATGTTGAGACTGCGATATATCCGACACTTTCGGCAGAGCCTCATATTGGAGTGGTCAAGGTGCCGGACAAGAGGCTGGAGGAGCTTTCTGAAATATATCATCCAAAGAAAACTACCTATGCGGCGGTAGAGTATATTGATTATATAGGTCTTACAAAAGGGGATGTCGGGCAAAACAGGAAGGTCTTTGATCTTATTAAAGATGCTGATGCGATTGTCCATGTGATAAGGGGTTTTGAAGATGAGATAATAGTCCACCCTCTCGGACATATTGACCCAAAAAGAGATGCTGAAACCGTTGAACTGGAGATGATCTTCGGGGACCTCGAACTGATTGATAAACGTCTGGAAAGGATGGAGCAGGGATTAAAAAGAGGCAAAAAACCTGATGAGGCTGAAAAGAAGCTTCTCCTTAAATGTAAGGAGAAGCTCGAAAATGAAATCCCTCTCAGGGACCTGGAATTTTCCGAAGAAGAACAGAAGACAATGAGACATCTGCAGTTCATGTCTGTCAAGCCGGAAGTTATTATGGTGAATGTAGCAGAGTCGGATATCGCCTCTGAAAAAACCACAGCAGCTATTTCTGAACTCGAAGGGATTTTTAAAGGGAAACAGGTTGAAATATTAAATTTATGCGGAAAAATAGAGATGGAAATAGCGCAGCTTTCTCCTGAGGAGGCCGGGGCTTTTTTGGATGACCTTGGGATTTCTGAACCCGCGCTGAACAAATTAATCAGGGTTTCCTATGATCTTCTCGGGCTTATCTCATTTCTTACCGCAGGCGAAGACGAGGTCAGGGCGTGGACAATCAATCGCGGGATGAGCGCACAAACGGCTGCCGGGAAAATCCATTCCGACATCGAAAGAGGATTTATACGCGCTGAACTTGTATCTTACGATGATTTTATGGCCTGCGGAGGCATGGCCGGCGCCCGTGAAAAGGGGCTTTTGAGATTAGAAGGGAAAACTTATGAAGTAAAAGACGGGGATATTATAAATTTCAGATTCAATGTATGATTGCAATTGGGCATTTGCCCTGTATAATCATAAATAGGCCGGAACAGATCAAAAAGAACGAGGCTGTTTTTCTGTGGAAGAAATCAGGGAATTGGTAAGGCGTTATAATCTTGAGGAGGATAGTGAGCATATCATTATTCGTCTGCCGGATAAGGACGGGCAGGCCAGGCGCTGTTTTTTATTAAAGAGGAATTTCCTGCGTATTCAATTCCCTGACGGGCATTTTTTCGATTTTCCTCTTGCCGAGATTATTGAGGCCATAGTAAAGTACCCGGAGCTTTTATTGACGGAGTCTCTCTCTTTTGTGCATAAAATTCCGGAAAGCAGCAGCATAACAGAGAATTCCGGCAACGAAAATAACAACGATTAATTGAAGGGAAAAATGAAAAAAAAGATATTGATAAACGCGGCGCACGCAGAAGAAAAAAGGGTTGCTATTGTTGAAGGCGACCTGCTTGTTGATTTTTATGTCGAGGCCTCAGGCAGAGAGCATCTCAGGGGGAATATATACAAGGCTGCCGTAGTCCGTATAGAACCTGGTCTTCAGGCAGCCTTTGTGGATTTCGGCCAGAAAAAGCAGGGCTTTCTGCAGATGAGGGAGATCAAACCGGAGTTTTTCCAAAAGAAGGTTGAAGGGAAAAGGGCGAGAATACAGGACGTCCTGACAAAAGGTCAGGAACTTATTGTGCAGGTTGAAAAAGACGAGAGGGACACAAAGGGAGCCAGCCTGACGACATATATATCCATACCCGGCAGATATATTGTCATGATGCCGGGACAGCAGCGTGTCGGCATATCAAGGAAGATTGAAGACAGGGGGGACAGGGAGAAGCTGAAGGAGATATTCAGCAGTCTGAAGCTCCCAAAGGACATGGGGTTTATCCTCAGGACGGCCTGCAGCGACAAGACGAGTGAAGAACTCTCCAATGACCTTAAGTATCTCACCAAACTCTGGAACAGGATACAGACGGAATCGAAAAAAGTCTCTGCCCCGGCGCTCATCTACAAAGAGCAGGATATCGCTGTGAGGACCGTAAGGGACTATATGACCGACGACGTGACTGAGGTTCTGATTGACAATCAGGAGGCATACAGGAATACAAAGCAGTTTCTGTCAAAAACCCTGCCGTGGCTCAAAATAAATATAAAGTTCTATAAGGACAGGGAGCCGATATTTCTGAAGCATAACGTTGAAGATCAGATCGCAAAGCTCAATGAAAGGTATGTGCACCTGCCTTCGAAGGGGTATCTGGTGATTGACAAGACCGAGGCGCTTACTGCTGTAGACGTTAATTCGGGCAGGAGCAGGAAAGAAGAGAATATAGAGTCAACAGCTCTCAAGACCAATGTCGAGGCCGCAGACGAAGCGGCAAGGCAGTTCAGGCTGAGGGACATCGGCGGACTGATCGTAATAGACTTCATTGATATGGAATCTTTGAAGAGCAGGAGGGCAGTAGAAGATACGCTTAAGACAGCTCTGAGTCTGGACAAGGCGCACACTGATATCAGCGGCATCTCAAAGTTTGGAATCATTGAGATGACGAGGGAACGGATGAGGACGGCCTATTTTGAATCGATCAACAGGAAATGCGAGGCATGCAACGGGGCAGGCACTGTTATGACCGATGAAATGGCCGCGATGACTGCATTTAGAGAAATCCATACGCTGGCAGCCAGGGGCGGCGCAAAAGGCATAGCCTGCAAACTGACGGTGGAGAGCATGAATTATCTTATTAATATGAAGAGAGACGAGATCTCCCTGATCGAAAAAGAAGACAAGGTATTGATTAAGCTGACAGCAGACACGAAACTTTCCCCTGGCCAGTATACTATAACTGTCGAAAAGACCGAGGAGGAAAAGACCGCTGCCAAAGAAGAGAAAAGGGCGGAACACCAGGCCGAACACAAAGCTGCCGGCGGAGTTAAACATATCGCTGAACATAAAGTCGAGCAACTGCCTGAGCAAAAGGCAGGGTCCGTGACGCCGCCAAAGCGCCGGCCAAAGTCCCGGAGGAGAAGGCGTCGCCCCAAGTTCGGGGCAAAATTGGAAACTGCTGTTGAGACTGCGCCCGCATCTAATGGAGAGAATTCGGAGATAAAGGCGGAAGTTCAGAGCAAAGAGACGTCAGAGGATTGATTTGTTTCCTCTTTCTTTCTTGCCGGCTGTAAGAGACAGATAGGCCGTGGGGTTCAGATCAAGGCCGGCAAAGTCCTTTTTCAGAAAATGATGATGGCCTGCAGCAGCAATCATTGCAGCGTTGTCTGTGCAGAGAGATACAGAAGGCACAAAAACCCCGATCTCTTTTTCTTTGCCCATTGCCAGCATTTTTTTCCGGAGGCTGCTGTTGGCAGCCACCCCGCCGGAGAGCGTAATCCGTCTGATCCATTTTTTCTTCACTGCCCATTCTGTTTTTCTGACAAGGACGTCTGTAACAGCCGCCTGAAAGGATGCTGCAATATCAAGGAGAAGTTTTGAGTTTGGGGGGAGAGGCCCCTCCAGAAGATTCTCTTTCCTGAGAAACTGGAGCACCGCTGTCTTTAGTCCGCTGAAACTGAAGTCGAAACTATCGGGAAGATATGCCCTCGGGAAATCTATTGCCTTGGGGTCTCCCTTTTCAGCGAGTCTGTCAATGATCGGGCCTCCGGGATAACCAAGTCCAAGGAGCTTGGATACCTTGTCATAGGCCTCGCCCGCGGCATCGTCCCGTGTCTTTCCGAGTTCAACATATCTGCCGAAATCTTCTGCAACATGGAGGCTGGTATGGCCTCCGGAGACAATAAGGGAGAGAAAAGGGAATTCAGGGCAGCTGCTTTCGAGAAATACGGACAGCAGATGTCCTTCAAGATGATTCACTGCTATAAGGGGAATATGCCGTGAATAACAGACCGCCTTTGCAAAGGAACAACCGGTGAGAAGGGAACCAATAAGCCCCGGACCATTGCATACAGCTATTGCGGAGAGGTCGGAGAAAGAGATTCCAGCCTGCTGTAAAGCCTCGTCAACAACCGGTATGATCATCTCGATATGTCTTCGTGATGCGAGTTCCGGTACGATGCCTCCATATTTGGTGTGGATGTCGGACTGGCTCGATACAATGTTTGAGAGTATTTTTCTGCCGTCCTCCACAACAGACGCTGAAGTGTCGTCGCAGGATGTGTCTATTCCGAGTATGAGCATGGATGCTCTCTAAGGACTATACTCATAGACATGCACTCCCTTAGGCAGCGAAAATTCAAAAAGAGAGTCTTTCAGCCCTGTGTTTAATTTGACATTTTTCAGCATGATCTCAATCACATTTGACCGGCCATCCTGGATAGTGAAGGATTGTATCGGGAAATCTTCTTCTGACATGGTTAAAGAAATCGAGGTAACATTGCCTATGGACTTTTTTGGTTTGAGCAGGAGGGTGTTCCCTTTGCCGGTTATGGTGAACTCCTCCCTGATATTGCCGAAACCGCTTAAAAGCGCTGCCGGCGTCTGACCATAGGTCGCTCTATCGAACTTTCCCTTATAGGCCTGTTTGTCCCCTCTCTTATATATCAGTACGGCGTCATTGTTGATGAAGACGTCCTGCGCTGCTTTTCCCGTGTACACCCATTTCATACGGAGCGGCTGCTTGATGAAAAACTCGCCTTTATAGGCGTCTGTCTTATTCAGGTCTTTTATGATATTTTTTTGTGTAAAAGAACCCTTCAGGTCTTTGTTTTTTTCATACGCCTTCTGTATCTTTTCTATGTTATCGTCCAGTTCTGAAGAAATGGATGCTGCCGGGAGGGCTATGCCGGTCACGCACAGGAAGAATACCATGGGTATAAGCGTCCGAAAAAACGATCTTTTCAATGTGTCCTCCCCAGAAAATCTCTCGGTTTGCCGGCGCCCTTTGGCGGGCCGACCAGACCGTCGTCTTCCATCATCTCTATGATCCTGGCGGCCCGGTTAAATCCTATTTTGAACCTTCTCTGGATGGACGATATCGATACTTCGCCGGCTGATTCGCCAAATTCAAGGGCCTTGTCATATATATCGTCCCTGTCTTCATTGTCCTCGTCAACCGGAGGAGGTTCCGTTGGTATGGTTTCAAAGAAGGAGTAATCAGGCGAGCCCTGCGCCTTTATGAATTTCGTGACGGCATGTATCTCA
This sequence comes from Nitrospira bacterium HGW-Nitrospira-1, assembly GCA_002839535.1. GTDB lineage: Bacteria > Nitrospirota > Thermodesulfovibrionia > Thermodesulfovibrionales > UBA6898 > JAOUFP01. Next base: position 52,269 of record PGYF01000019.1, on the reverse strand, counting down.
TCCTCTGTAACGAATGCGCCATGAACGCGGGTGATCTTTGAGCCCGGCAGCATCATGAGCATGTCGCCTTTTCCAAGCAGCTGCTCTGCTCCCTGGGAATCCAGTATGGTCCTTGAATCTATCTTTGAAAATACCTGAAAGGATATCCTGGCGGGGAAGTTCGCCTTGATGATGCCGGTAATAACATCGACTGAAGGTCTCTGTGTCGCGATGATCAGGTGGATGCCTGCTGCGCGCGCCATCTGCGCAAGACGCGTTATTGAATCTTCCACCTCCCGGGATGAAGCAAACATGAGGTCGGCAAGCTCATCGATGAATACAACAATGTAAGGGATTTGCTCTTCGTCCGGTACGCTCCGGTTAAAACTGTCTATGTTTCTTGCGCCTTTTTCTGCCAGCGCCCTGTATCTGCGTTCCATCTCAAAGACCATTTTTCTCAAGGCCTCGGCTGCCTGCCTGGGGTTTGTAATGACAGGGGCGACAAGATGGGGAATATCTTCATACATCGAAAGCTCAAGGAGTTTCGGGTCTATCATCAGCATCTTCACCTCTTTTGGAGTTGCCTTGTAGAGGATACTCATTACCATGGAGTTTATGGATACGCTTTTGCCTGAGCCGGTAGACCCGGCAACAAGGAGGTGAGGCATTTTTGTCAGGTCCGCGATAATGGATTCGCCGGCAATGTTTTTCCCGAGGGCAAGGGTGAGCCTTGACTGGCCCTTCCTGAATGTGTCCGAAGATAGTATCTCTTTAAACGAGACGATCTCCCTCAGTTTGTTTGGGACTTCTATGCCGATTGTGTTCTTCCCGTGTATAGGCGATACACGGAGACTCTGCGATTTTAAGGAGAGCGCCAGGTCGTCTGCAAGGGACACGACCTTGTTTATCTTTACTCCTGGCGCGGGTTCGAATTCATACATCGTTACCACAGGCCCTGGATTCACATGGGTGATCTTCCCCTCGACGTCAAAGTCTGCGAGCTTGGACTCGAGCATAAAAGTATTTGCGCGCAGTTCGTCATTGGACGGTCTCGCATATGAAGAATCATAGGATTTCAGGAGTTCCACGGAAGGGAGTTCGTATCCCTCTTTTGTAATGGTTGCCTGCATATTTACCTGTTCAGAAACAGCCTTTACCGGTTTTTTTATTGTTTCCGGATGTGCAGGAGGCTCTGCAAAAACAGGCAAAGCCTTCGGCAATTCGTCCTTGATAAGGATGTCCTCTTCGAGAATCCTTTTCCCGACTTCTTTTGGCTGATCCTTGATCTTTGGTTTATCCTTTCTCAGCCTGAAAGAGGCAAGCGGCACAGGGGTGAGAAGGACCAGCGATGAAAGGAACAGCGACAATGAGCATATATAAGCTCCCAGTGGAGACAGGTAATTTTTAAGCAATTGTGAAACAAAGCGTCCTGTAATGCCCCCGGGACTGTTTTCTGTCATAACGTTGAATGTTGACAGCACAAGTGAAAACATCAGGGAAGATGAAAACATGAAAAGGATTGAACCGGCCAGATACACCTTATGTTTTTCCATGCCAAGAAGCCTTCGTATTCCGTAGACCGCCAGAAATGCCGGCAGTGACCAGGCAGAGAAACCGATGAGCGTTATGCTGAGATCAGAAAGATATGCGCCTGCAATGCCGCCGTAGTTTCCGGCAGTTGAATGGGTAAAGGTAAAGAAAGACGGGTCCAATTTTGTATAACTGAACAGACTTAAGGCAAGGTAGATGCTCGAAAGAACCGAGACTACGCCGAGTATCTCGTCTTTTATCTTCTTTAGGTTTTTAGCCATATTCCTGAAATTATAACAGCAGCAAGAAAAAATCTGTAATATACAAAGGTATTCAAGCTATATTTTTTTAAAAAACTCATCAGAAATTTGATGGCTGCAAACCCGGTTATCGCTGATACGGCAAACCCGGCCATGAAGAGATCAAAGTCGTAGTGTGCGGCTCCGGCAGCTATTTTTTTTGCATGCAGCAGCGTTGCGCCCGCGATTATCGGAGTGGAAAGGAGAAAGGAAAACCGCGCTGATGAACTGCGATCGAGTCCCCTGAAGAGTCCTGCGGATATGGTGACGCCGGAGCGTGACACACCGGGTATCAATGCAACAGCCTGTGAAAGACCGATCACGACTGCATCGAAGAAATTCAAATTATCAATGCTTCTGTATTTAAACATCTTTTCGGAAAGAAACATCACAATGCCGATTGCAATCAGGCTGATGCTGATAATGTAAGGGCTTCTGAGACTTTTTTCTATGACGTCGTTGAAGAGTACTCCTGCAACCCCTGCCGGAATTGACGCAATAATGATCAGGAAAAATAGTCTGCGTTTGTGTATCAGCATCTCAATCCAGTCCTTCCAGAAACAGATAACCAGAGCCAAAAGAGTGCCCGCATGCAAGGCCACATCAAAGGTGAGGGTGTTTATGTCTCCGTCCCACTTGAAGAACCAGGGCAGCAGGATCAGATGCGCGGTGCTGCTGACCGGAAAAAATTCAGTTACTCCCTGCACGATTCCGAGTATGAGCGCCTCTATCATGAACGTAATTATAACAGATTGGCCTATAAACTATCCTTTGACTGTCGCACAATTCGCTCTGCAAGTTGACATAATCTGCAAGCTTCAGATAGTTTAATGAATAAGCAAGAACTCCCTGTGCTCTTGGCACAGGGATGAATTGCTTCCTAATTTGTGTCATTGCCCGACCCCCTGATCAAGTCAGAGGGCAT
>PGYF01000019.1:30464-49493 GCA_002839535.1 Nitrospira bacterium HGW-Nitrospira-1 | reverse complement strand
CAGAGGGCATGCTTGATGCGGGGGTCAAGCCGGAGAATGACAGAATAAATTTGTTTTGACTTTTGACGCCCTGTGCTCTTGGCACAGGGTTCTTCACTATTTTCTCGGGTTCTCTGTGGTTAATTTTTGACAATACCGATAACATTTCAGGGAGGTAAGAAATGAACAGTCTGAAAACAATGATGCTTATGGTTACGTTAACCCTTATCCTGGTCTTTGTCGGAGGGTTGCTTGGAGGCAAAACAGGGATGACCTTTGCCCTTGTTATGGCCTTTGGAATGAACTTTATTACCTATTGGTTCAGCGACAAGATCGTCCTTAAAATGTACAGGGCAAAACCAGTGACCGAGACTGAAGCGCCGGAACTTTACAGCATAGTCAGAAGACTTGCCCTGAGGGCCGGACTTCCTATGCCGAAAGTCTGCGTCATGGAGCAGGACCAGCCGAACGCCTTTGCCACCGGCAGAAATCCGGAACATGGCATCGTTGCCGTTACAACAGGCATTATGAGGATTCTTTCAAGGGAGGAGCTTGAAGGGGTTATAGCCCATGAACTCGCGCACATCAAAAACAGGGACATTCTTGTGAGCACTGTAGCTGCCGCGATCGCCGGCGCCATCAGCTACCTTGCGCAGATGGCACAGTGGGCAATGATATTCGGAGGCAGGAGCAGTGACGATAATAGAGGAGGCAATCCCATCGCTGCCCTTGTAATGATGATAGTCGGACCTATTGCCGCCATGATGGTCCAGATGGCTATTTCCCGGTCACGCGAGTATGGGGCGGACGCAGGCGGGGCGCACATTTCCGGCAATCCGCTCTATCTTGCCAATGCCCTGAAGAAACTCCATACAGCCTCTCAGAGGATCCCCATGAACGCAAACCCTGCAACAGCTCACATGTTTATCGTGAGTCCTCTTTCAGGTGGTGGTCTCCTGAAACTCTTCAGCACCCATCCGCCTATTGAAGAGAGGGTCGCAAGGCTGGAGGCCATGAGATCAGGAATATAACTAAACATTCCTTCTTTGGAAAAGAGGGATAGGGGAGATTTTCTTATTAATCTTTTAATCAAAAGGAGGCGGCAAGATGGATGAAAGTGATGTTTACAGGGCTAAGGAGGCAATGCAGTCTGCAATGAAAAAAGTACCTATGAAAGTTACGAAAGTTGCGCTGATTATTGGAGCAATTGTGGTGTTTTTCCTGTTTTTAAATCCATGGGTTCAGATTGGGGCGGGTGAAAGAGGTATTGTCCTTAATTTTGGCGCTGTTCAGGATAAGGTGTTGGATGAAGGACTACATTTCAGGGTGCCTATAATGCAGGAGGTTATTCGGATGGATGTCAAGGTTCAGAAGGCAACAACTGATGCAGCAGCTGCATCATCCAACCTGCAGGATGTAAGCTCCACTGTTGCGATTAACTATCATATAATTCCAGACAAGGCAAATATTGTCTATCAGTCCATCGGCATACACTTTAAAGAGCGCATCATAGACCCTGCAGTGCAGGAGGTGGTAAAGGCTGTGACAGCCAGGTATTCAGCAGAAGAGCTTATCACAAAGAGGTCAGCGGTAAGCGATGCAATGAGAGCAAACCTTACTGAAAGGCTCATGGCGTACAACATAGCGGTTGATGCATTCTCTATCGTGGGTTTCAGCTTCTCCAAGATATTTATGGAAGCCATTGAGTCAAAGCAGACAGCAGAACAGCTTGCACTGAAGGCGAATAGGGATCTGGAGAGGATAAAGATAGAGGCAGAACAGAAGATTACAGCAGCAAGGGCAGAGGCAGAGTCCCTGAGGCTGCAAAGGGCAAATATTTCACCTGACCTTATAGAGCTTAGAAAGATAGAGGCCAATCTCAGGGCTATAGATAAATGGAATGGAATCCTCCCGCAGGTTACCGGCGCTGGGGCTGTGCCATTTATAGGTGTGGGTGAGATACAGAAGAGATAAATGAAATAAGCATAAAACCCCGTTAGAAAGAAAAAAGCTTTTTCCAGGCTATAAATGGGGGCTTTCTAATGGGGTAAGAAAGCAGAGAATCCGATTGTTTAGATATGTCTTACTGATCATCATTGCAGGCATTGTAGGCGGAATTATAGCTGCAGGAAAAGGGCGCAACCCGATGTTGTGGTTTTTCTTATGTGCAGTTGTTCCGTTATTTATTGCTGTTATTATTGTACTTCCTCCTCTGGCATCTAAGGGATATACCAAAAAATGTTTCTACTGCGCAGAGATTATTAAAGAAGATGCAATAGTTTGCAGGCACTGCGGCAGGGAGCAGCCCATAGAGATGATCAAGGTTAATAACAAAATGTGACAGGGAATCCTTGCAGTCGAATTCATCCGGGCAAGGAATGTGTTGAAAAAAGTGAAAACTGAATTTCAAAAAATAAAAAGGGAGAAATGTCAATGAAACCAGGCGAGAGAGAAGCAGAATACATTTCAAGGATGGAGTTTGATAAAAAGAAGAAGCTTAAGGAAGAGAAACATAAGAGGCTTAAGAAAGAAGAAAGGAAAAAACTGTGAGTGCTGGTTTAAAAGAGATAGTTATACCCGCTGCCGCGGCCCTAATATCGGCGTCTGTATTGTTAATAGCGAGGAGTATAGCCTTCAGGCTCCTTCACAGGTGGGCGGATAAAACAGAGACAAAGATCGACGATATAATAATCAAGGCATTAAAAGTCCCCTCTGCTTACTGGTGCATTGCCGTCGGACTTTATATGGGCATTGCTTTCTCAGATGTCTCCGAGAAATATGTCTTTTATTTGACCAGGATTATCCATATCATTGTGATAGTCTCTATTACCATAGCATCGGCAAGCCTCGCGGGAAAGATATTCAGGAATTACATACAGAAGTCCAGCCTGCCCATTCCAACAACAGGCCTTGCGTACGGCATACTGAAAGGCACGATTTTTGTTGTCGGTTTTCTGATAACGCTCAGTTTCCTGGGAATATCAATCACTCCTCTGATTACAGCGCTGGGTGTCGGCGGACTTGCAGTGGCGCTTGCGCTTCAGGACACGCTGGCAAACCTTTTTGCAGGAATCCATATACTTGTCGAAAAATCCATAAGGGTGGGGGATTTTATAAAACTCGAGACAGGACAGGAAGGCTATGTGGAGGACATTACATGGAGGACGACGAGGGTAAGAATGCTTCCTAACAACACAGTCATAATCCCGAACAGCAAGCTTTCGCAAAGTGTTGTGACAAACTATTATCTGCCTGAAAAACGGATGTCTCTATTAATTTCAATAAGCGTGAGCTATTCTTCTGATCCTGAAAAAGTTGAAACCATACTTGTAGAGGAAGCAAAGAAAGCCGCGGGAGAAGTGTCCGGGTTACTCCGAGACCCTGAGCCATTTGTAAGGTTTATACCGGGATTTGGAGAAAGCTCTCTTGATTTTACACTCATATGTCAGGTTCAGGAATTCGTTGACCAGTATCTCGCACAGCATGAGTTGAGAAAGAGGATTTTTAGGAGATTTAAAGAAGAAGGCATAGAGATACCATTCCCGCACAGAACGGTCTATCTCCGTGAGGAAAAGGAATGGAAGAAATAAGGGTGTAAGGGTGTATCAATGAAACATGGTGAACTTATATGAAAATTACAATCTATAATATAATCTGAGACTTAAAAATGAACGAATGGCTTACTAAAAATTGGCTTTCAATAACAGCGCCGACTATTGTCTTCATGGCTTTCTTTGTGGTTGCCATCTGGGCAAGGAGAACCCTCTTCAATTATCTTAACGGGTTGTTTTTTAAGATTAAGTGGGAAGGAAGTGAGATACTTCTGCGGACAACGAAAACTCCGTTTTTTCAGTGGTGCCTTCTAATGGGGGCATATACAGCTATCCAGATTTCAACATTATCCCCACAGGCTAAAGTCTTGGCTGTAAGAATCATTGGAAGTGTTTTTGTTATTTCTTTAACGTGGACGATTATCAGTCTTGCTGAAAAATTACTTCACCTATATCTAAACAGGCTAAAAGCGCTGCCTCTGCTTCCAACAACCATAGTAATCAATGTGGCGCGGATTACCTTTATTGTTGCAGGGGTGTTGATATTGCTTGATATATGGGGGGCGCCGACCACACCATTGGTTTTATTGCTGACTATAGGCTTATTGGTAGTTATCCTTGCATCCCGTGATGAGATGCTTAATATTTTCTCGGGGTTTGAATTAGCCCGCGGTAAATTAATCAAGACAGGCGATTATGTCAAACTTGAGTCAGGCGAGGAAGGCTATGTCTCTGATATAACATTGAGGAATATTCAGATTAAGGCTCCTGATGACAGGATTATCCTTGTGCCTAATAGTAAATTCACGAAAACAACAGTTACCACATATAGAAAACCACTTAAAAAAGCAACACAACCATTCCGTTTTTATACACGACTCTATATGAAAGAATTGACAGGGCTGAAGGCAGGAAATCTATCAGAGCTTGTCAGCATATTGAAAGATGTCCCTGACTCGGTAGTTTATTACCACACTCATAATTTCATGGAAGAATATCAATATCTTACCCCTCAACCAGCCAATGAGTTTGCAGTGTGGGTCGGTGATGTCATCGGTGATGAAATCCTTGCAGAGAAACTATCCAATATAGATACCTTTGAATTCTCTACAATCGGCGAGTTAAGAGAAAGAATTATAGCTGTTATCAACGAAGAGTTATTAACAAGAGAGAATGGACGGACGGCCGCTGAAGGAAGGGAATTCCATTTTATTAAATCAGTAAATGTAATTCTGCCTACTCCCTATGTTGCCCATGATTTAAGAGAATTTGTGGAGGTCTTGCGAAAGGTGAGTATTGATTCTCTTTATTTTCATATCTTTGAGTCAAGGTTAAGACTTCACAAGGGAGTTAATGATTTTTCTGTCTGGTTTCAGGACTGCCTTGATGAAAGAGAACTGGCTGATAAAATTGCTGTGTTAGACCCTTATAACTATACTCTGGAAGGCTTGAGGTCTGTAATAATTCAGCTTATTGAAGAACGCATTAAATAGGAGAGCTGATTTGGAAAAAGCGATATTTCATCATCCGAGGGCTAAAATACAGGATTATGCGCCTATTGTTGGCAGAAGCACCATTGAAGAACTTGGGGCGCTTGCCGAGCGGCTATCAGGAAAAGTCATACAGAACATAAATTCAACATTTACAGGCGGGGGTGTGGCTGAGATACTTACGCGCATGGCGCCTTTATTAAACCAGCTCGGTGTTGATGCCCGATGGACAACTATAAAAGGGAGTGAGGGGTTTTTTGATGTAACAAAGAAGTTTCATAACGCGCTTCACGGAAGGAAGGAACATATTTCACCTGAGGATTTCTCTCTATTCCTGGATGTGAATAAGAAGAATATAGAGGAGTTAAAGTTTCAGGGAGACATTATTTTTATTCATGACCCACAACCTATAGCTTTAATAGCTAAAAAGAAAGAGCTTGGAGAGAAATGGATATGGCGATGCCATGTTGATGTCTCTAATCCTGATAAGAAAGTCTGGGAATTTTTGCGGAATTTTGTTGTAGAGTATGATGCTGCTGTTTTCTCAGCGCCAAATTTTGCACAGCAGTTGCCTATCCGCCAGTTTATGATTTCTCCGTCTATAGACCCGTTGAGCGACAAGAACAAAGAACTCCCAACGGAGATTATTGATTCAGTGTTAAACAGGTATGGTCTGGATAAAGACAGACCTATTATTGCCCAGATTTCGCGGTTTGATTATTTGAAGGATCCTCTTGGCGTGATACAGGCTTTTGAGATGGCAAGAAAGAGCATGGATTGTCAGCTTGTTCTGGCAGGAGGCACAGCATCTGATGACCCTGAGTCCGAAAAAGTATTAGAAGAGATAAGGGAACGGGCATCCGGCAACCCTGATATACACATATTGCTCATTCCTCCGGAAAGTGATATGGAGATTAATGCCCTTCAGCATGCAGCTACGGTGATTATGCAAAAATCAATAAAAGAAGGTTTTGGACTTACTGTAACTGAGGCCCTTTGGAAAGGGAAACCTGTAGTGGCTTCTGCCGTAGGAGGAATTCCCCTGCAGGTCAAAAACAGATTTACAGGTTTACTATGCCATAGCGTTGAAGGCGCTGCATATGCTATAAAGCGGCTCCTGAGTAACCCTGAGTATGCTCTCTGGCTTGGTAAAAATGCACGGGAACATGTAAGGCAGAATTTCTTAATAACCCGTCATCTCAAAGACTATCTGCTTCTTTTCATCTCATTGTATTATAATTCGGATGAGATTTATTTATGATTGAAGATAGCTTATGAAGATAACAATTCGTCTCATTGTTTCCCTTGTTTTTATAATCGCTCTGGTAGCCGTGGGGTTTTCCTCCTATCAGGTCAGAGCTGAAAAAATGCGTTTGACTGCCGAGTTGGAGCGCAGGGCAATTATCCTGGCCGAAAGCTTGCAGGAGTCAATAATCCCTCTGATTGCATCCAACTCTCTTTCAAGGCTGAACCGTCTTGTAGAGCGGTTTGGAAATCGTGAACGGCTGAAGGGTGTGGCTGTTTATGACCAACAGGGAAATATTTTAGCCGTGACTCCAGGCCTTGCCTCTAAAATCCCGCAGCCATTGCCTCCGGCAGTGAAATCTACTGCTGAAAATCAACCTGTCGGCAGTCTTATGCGTATTGATGACAAAGAAACATATTTCTATGCCCTTCCTTTTTCAGAAGGGGATAAAATCACAGGGACGCTGGTGCTCTTCCATGACGCCTCATATATTGGCGTGAGACTTGAAGAGATATGGAAACATAATCTCCTCCGCTTTTTAACATTATCTGTACTGATCGTTGCAATCACCCTCCTGGTAATCAGATGGAGCATCACGGGCCCTATAGCTCAAATAGCAACATGGATGCGAGACATGAGGAGCGGGAAAGGCAAGATAGATCAGCTCGTTTCTCCGAGGGGAGATGTGCTTGCCCCTTTAATTTCCGAGGTTACTCATCTGGCTAAAAGTCTGGCAATGGCTCGTGCGAGGGCTGAAGAAGAAGCCAAATTACGCTTAAAGGCAGAATCTGTATGGACAGCCAATCGCCTTAAAGAGTATATGCGCGCTGAATTGGAAGGGAAAAAACTATTTCTCGTTTCAAACCGCGAACCATACATGCACGCAAGGGAGGGCAGTAATATCAGGTGCATTGTTCCTGCTGGAGGACTTGTTACTGCGCTTGATCCTGTGATGCGCATATGTGACGGCATGTGGATTGCGCATGGAAGCGGAGACGCAGACAGGGAAGTAGTTGATGCGGAAGATAAGGTGCGGGTGCCTCCTGACGAGCCTGCCTATACCCTCAAAAGAGTATGGCTTACAAAAGAAGAAGAGGATGGTTATTATTACGGTTTTTCTAATGAAGGGATCTGGCCCCTCTGCCATATAACCCATACACGCCCTGTCTTTCGTTTGGAGGATTGGGTCTATTATCAGAAGGTAAATGAAAAATTTGCAGAGGCATTGCTGAAAGAGATTTCTGATGAAGAATCGCCATTAGTTCTGATTCAGGACTATCATCTGGCCCTCCTTCCGTTATTGGTAAAGGAAAAGCGTCCTGATGCAAAAGTAGCTCTTTTCTGGCATATACCATGGCCCAACCCTGAGTCCTTCGGCATCTGCCCGTGGCAGCAGGAGATTCTTATGGGGATGTTGGGAGCGGATATTATTGGTTTCCATATCCAGTTTCACTGCAACAATTTTCTCGATACTGTTGACAGGTTTTTGGAATCGAAGATTGACTGGGAGCAATTTTCAGTTGAACGGGGCGGCAGCATAACACTTGTAAAGCCATTCCCTATCAGTGTAGGCTTTGAAGGCGGCTCGGATAAAGCGGCTGCAACGAAAGAGAGGGAATCATTAAGGGACACAATACTTGAGGAGATAGATGTCCGCGCTAAATATCTCGGCGTCGGGGTTGATAGAATTGACTACACAAAAGGCATCCCTGAGCGCTTCGGGGCGATTGAGAGATTTCTGGAGAAATATCCTGAGTTTGTCGGTGAATTTACATTTATAGAGCTTGGCGCGCCAAGCCGTACACACATCAAGCGATATCATGATCTGACAGGAGAAATAGAAGCAGCAGCAGATAAGATTAACTGGCGTTTCCAGATTAAGGGGTGGAAGCCGATTGTATTTCTTAAAGCGCATCACGGCCATGAAAAGATAAACCGCTTCTATAAGGCAGCCGACATCTGTATGGTTACATCTCTCCATGACGGCATGAATCTGGTTGCCAAGGAGTTTGTGGTATCTCGTAATGATGAAGACGGCGTATTAATCCTTAGCCAGTTTGCAGGCGCTTCCCGCGAACTCAAGGACGCAGTTATTGTAAACCCCTACGATATAGAAGGTATGGCCGATGCTATCCATTTTTCACTTAATATGGATAGCAAAGAAAGAACCGAACGAATGAAATGGATGCGTGAGGTGGTTAAAGAACATAATATTTACCGCTGGGCAGGAGATTTGATTGCAGAACTGGCGCGGCTGCGCATATCCTCTGCTGAAAATTAAAATAAGGGATAACATTGAAGCATAGCTGCATTCTCAAAGATACTGTTTTTAAAAAAATAAATCCCGGTCAAAAAATAGCCTTATTTCTGGATTTTGACGGGACACTGGTTCCTATCCAGAAAGACCCGTCAAGGTGCGTTCTGGCAGAAGGAATGAAAGAGCAATTAAAATCGCTGGCAGATTCCGGACGGATTTATATAGCCATTTTAAGCGGGAGGTCTCTGCCGGATATTAAACGGAGGATCGGCATACGGAATATCTGTTACGCCGGAAATCACGGGCTTGTCATTTCCGGCAGTGATATGACATATGTCCATCCCAAAGCCCTGTCTGCAAAACCGTCCATTGATAAGGCAGCGCGTATGCTCAGCAAGGAGATTGCAGGCATAGAGGGCGCATGGATTGAAAGAAAAAAATTTACTGCGAGTCTCCACTATCGCTCCGTGCGCAAAGAGGATATCCCTTCTGTAAAAAAGGCATTTTATAAGGTTGCGTCTGAGTTTTCAGGAGACAGGATGTTAGCGGTGATAAAAGGGAAGAAGGTTCTTGAACTTGCGCCTGATGCATCATGGAACAAGGGCAGCGCCGCCCTCTGGATTTTGCATAACTTGAAAGGCAAATATCTGCCTGTGTATATAGGCGATGATTGGACTGACGAGACTGCCTTCCGCGTCCTTAATAAAAAAGGGATTACCATACGGGTTGGAAAATCAGCAAAGACCGCTGCAAATTATTATCTGAAAAACCAGCGGGAAGTTTCTGAATTTCTTGAGAGGGTGTCGGAGACTCGACTCTATGAGAAGGAATTGATAGTGTAATGTTATTCTTGAATGGCTGAAATGACCATCTTTTAAAACTTAATGAATAAGCAATTCATCCCTGTGCTCTTGGCACAGGGATGAATTGCTTCCTAATTTGTGTCATTGCCCGACCCCCTGATCAAGTCAGAGGGCAGAGGGCATGCTTGATGCGGGGGTCAAGCCGGACAATGACAGAATAAATTTGTTTTGACTTTTGACGCCCTGTGCTCTTGGCACAGGGTTCTTCACAAGGAGTTCCATGTTTCTCTGGTTTGGATTTTTTATATGCACGTCTCTCATTGTCTATTCAGGGACAAAACTTGCGAAATACGGTGACATTATCGCCGAAAAAACAGGACTGGGCAGGGCATGGATTGGACTGGCGCTCATGGCATCAGTAACGTCCCTTCCAGAACTTGTTACAGGAGTAAGCTCTGTCACCTTTGCAGGAGTTCCTGATATCGCGGCGGGCGATGTCCTGGGAAGCTGCGTTTTTAATATGCTTATTCTTGCCTTTCTTGATGCTGCACACCGGCCACAGCCGCTGTCAGCAAAGGCACACCATGGACACACTCTCTCTGCGGGTTTTGGAATACTTCTTTTGGGAATAGTCGCCATAAGTCTGTTTTTGGGAGACCGCATTCCTTCATTTGGCTGGCTTGGACTTTATACCCCTTTAGTTATGGGCGTCTATTTAATCGCCATGAGATTGGTCTATTTTTATGAAAAAAAACAGATTTCTGCCTTCATAAAAGAAATAGCTGTTGAATTGCAATACGAAAAAATACCGACAAAGACGGCTATTGTTCATTACAGCATTCATGCGATTGTTGTTGTCATATCAGCAATCTTTCTGCCCAAAATAGGCGAAGCCATTGCAGAGACAACAGGTTTGGGACAGACATTTGTGGGCAATATTTTTATAGCTGTATCCACATCCCTCCCTGAGGTGGTGGTCTCTATAGCTGCCATGAAAATCGGGGCGATAGACCTTGCAGCAGGAAATTTATTTGGAAGCAATATTTTCAATATACTCATACTCGCTGTTGACGATATGTTTTTTGTGAAGGGACCGATTCTTTCATTCGTCAATACAAGCCATATAATTTCTGCTTTATCCGCTATATTGATGACAGCCATCGCAATTATCGGCTTGACCTACCGCGCTGAGAAGAAGAAATTGTTTCTGGCATGGGGCTCTGTCGGGATGGTATTGATATTTGTGATTAACCTTGTGCTGTTATATATACTGAAATAGAAGGAGACATAAACAATGCGCTGGCACCAAAAAACATTTGAAGATGTTATCGACGAACTGAACACGTCTTTAAAGGGCATATCCTCAGAAGAGGCACAGAAACGCCTGCTGGAATACGGCCCGAATGAATTAAAGGAGAAAAAAAAGAAAACCCCGCTCATGATGTTCCTTGATCAGTTTAAGGACTTCATGATTCTTATTCTTATTGCAGCTGCCCTGATTTCAGGATTTATTGGAGAGTTGTCGGACACCATCGCCATCATTGTCATTGTTGTCCTGAACGCGGTTGTCGGTTTTATACAGGAATACAGGGCGGAAAAGGCCATGGCTGCCCTTAAGAAAATGGCTGCGCCGTCTGCAACCGTAATGCGGAACAACATGCCTGAAACCATCTCCGCATCTGGGCTTGTGCCGGGCGATATTGTAATGCTTGAGGCAGGGAAAATTGTCCCTGCTGATATGAGGTTGATTGAAGCTGCGCACTTTAAGGTTGAAGAGGCTGCCCTTACCGGCGAATCCGTGCCTGTTGAAAAAAATACCAAAGCGCTGCACGACGAGCGCCTGCCCATGGGCGATAGAAAGAACATGGCCTACAAAGGCACGTTTGTGACCTCTGGACGCGGAGCAGGAGTTATTACGGCAACAGGCATGGGCACAGAGCTTGGCAGGATTGCCGCAATGCTTCAGGAAGAAGAGGAGGTAAAGACGCCCCTCCAAAAAAGGCTTGCCACCTTTGGCCGGAAACTCGCAATAGCCGTGCTTGCTATTTGCGCTATTGTTCTGGCCATCGGCATAATGAGGGGCGAACCGCCTATGTTAATGCTCCTCACTGCTATTTCCCTTGCAGTTGCAGCAATACCCGAGGCGCTTCCGGCTGTAATAACCATATCACTTGCGCTTGGGGCCAAAAAGCTTGTAAAGCAGAACGCCCTTATAAGAAAACTCCCTGCAGTAGAAACACGAAGAGATTTATGTTAATGGCAAGATAATGAAGGGTTCAGAGTTAGAAGCTCGGAGCTCGGAGGATGCAAAACTTACAATTCATAACTCGCCGCTCAAAACTCTATTTAAAGCTCTTGCTCTCAGCAATGACGCTGTTTTGGATAAAGACGGCAAGGTAATTGGAGACCCGACTGAGAACGCTCTTTTTGATATTGCGTATAAGAATGGATTCAATAAGCAGGAACTTGAAAAAAAATTTCCGAGAATATCTGAAATCCCGTTTGATTCGGACAGGAAATGCATGACGACATTTCATAAAAGTCCTCCTCACCCCCCCATCCCCCACTTGCCAAGTGGGGGCGAAGGGGGGGTAATTTCCTTCACCAAAGGAGCGATGGATGTCCTTCTCGAAAAGTCAGAGAATATTTTAACATCAGAAGGATTACGCACCATTGATATTCAAGAGCTTCACAGGATGAACGACAGGATGGCAGCGGACGGGCTGAGGGTCCTCGGTATTGCTATGAGGGACTGGGATGCACTGCCTGAGGATATGTCGCCGGATAATGTGGAGACAGGGCTTACAATTTTGGGTCTCGTGGGCATGATGGATCCGCCCAGGGAAGAGGCCAGGGAAGCTGTTGCCCTGTGTAAGGCAGCAGGGATTAAGCCTGTGATGATAACAGGCGACCATCCCATCACAGCACGGGTGATAGCCGAAAGGTTGGGCATCATAGAAGATGACTCAAAGGCTCTCATCACAGGAAGAGAGCTTGAGAAATTATCACTGGAAGAATTCGAGGAAAGGGTTGAGCATATCAGGGTGTACGCAAGAGTCGCCCCTGAACAAAAATTAAAAATAGTAAAGGCACTCCAGGACAAGGGCCAGTTTGTTGCCATGACAGGAGACGGTGTAAATGACGCGCCTGCATTAAAGAGGGCAGATATCGGCGTTGCAATGGGGATAACAGGGACGGATGTGTCAAAAGAATCCGCCCATATGATCCTTCTTGACGACAATTTCTCCACCATAGTAAAGGCAGTGAGGGAGGGGAGAAAGATATATGACAACATCAGAAAATTTATAAAATATCTCCTAACCACAAATTCAGGGGAGATATGGACACTCTTTCTTGCGCCGCTGGCAGGGCTGCCGATACCCCTTCTGCCGATCCATTTACTCTGGATCAACCTGGTTACGGACGGACTCCCTGCGCTTGCCCTGTCTGCAGAACCCGCTGAAGGCAACGTCATGAACAGACCGCCCCGGCATCCAAAAGAGAGCATCTTCAGCCACGGCCTCGGTGCTCATGCGATATGGGTTGGACTCTTAATGGGCGGGATCGTCCTGTTTGTGCAGGCATGGTCCATCAGGACAGAACATGCTCATTGGCAGACCATGGTATTCACAGTCCTCTGTCTGACGCAGTTGGGCCACGTGCTTGCCATAAGATCGGAAAAAGAATCATTGTTCAAGATAGGGTTATTCTCTAATAAATACCTGCTTGGCGCAGTCATATTAACCTTCATCCTGCAGATGGCAACCATATACGTGCCGGTTTTAAACCCGATATTCAAGACAGAGCCTTTGTCCCCCGGCGAATTAATGTTTACACTTGCGCTGTCATCAGTGGTGTTTTTTGCAGTTGAGATTGAGAAATTTATAAAGCGCAGGCAGCGTTTGAATGCGGCTCTGTATCAGACCTCATAAATAATCGGCATAATCATCGGCATTCTGTCCATGGTGTTTCTGAGATATTTTTTCAGGACGCTCCGTATCTTGGCCTGGACAAGGGATTTGTCGGCTATCAGTTCGCTGTCGAGGTCCTTTATTGTAGCGCAGACGAGTTCCCTGACATAGTTTAATATCTCCTGTGATGCGTCCTCAAAGATGAAGCCCCTGGATATGATGTCCGGACCTGAAACAATATTCCCTGTGAGCTTTTCGATGGCCATAATCACGATCACAATGCCGTCGTGCGCAAGCCTTCTCCTGTCCCTCATGACCATGCCCTCAACGTCGCCGACTCCTTTGCCGTCAACAAAGATCCTGCCTGATGTTACCTCGCCGTTAAGATTTACGCCATCCTCAGATACCTCAAGCACATTGCCGTTATCGAGGATAAATATGTTTGATTTCGGTATCCCTGTCTTTTCAGCAAGCCGCGCGTGATAGACCTTATGCCGGTGTTCTCCATGAATAGGCATGAAATATTTTGGTTTTACAAGGTTGAGCATAAGCTTCAGTTCTTCTTTGGATGCGTGGCCTGAGACATGAATCTCCGAGACTTTCTCGTAGATCACGTCCGCCCCGCGTCTGAAGAGGTGGTTGATGATCCTGCCGATCGCATTTTCATTGCCGGGTATCACCTTTGAGGAAAGGATGACGACGTCGCCTTCCTTTATCTTGATAGTCTTATGCTCATCAATTGCGATCCGTGAAAGAACGCTCATTGGTTCTCCCTGACTGCCGGTGGTAATGATGACCACCTCGTTGTTGTTGAGGTTTTTCATGTCCTCGAGTTTCAGCCATGTGTTTTCCGGTATCCTGAGATATCCGAGGTCAAGGGCTATCTGGGCGTTCCTTACAATGCTCCTGCCCGAAAGGATCACCTTTCTGTTGAACATGACTGCGACGTCAATTGCCTGCTGAATACGGTGTATGTTGGATGCAAAGGTGGACATGATGATCCTCCCTTTTGCAGCCGCAAAGACGTCCTCAAATGCCCTGCGGACCTCTTTTTCAGAAAAGGTGTAACCGCCTTTTTCAGCGTTTGTGCTGTCGGAAAGCAGAAGCGTTGTGCCCTTTTCCCCGTATTCCGAGAACTTGTGGAAGTCCATCAACTGCCCGTCCACAGGGGTTGGGTCGAGTTTGAAATCACCGGTATGTACAATATAGCCGACAGGTGTTTTAATGCCGAAACCAACGCCGTCAACAATGCTGTGGGTCACCCGGATGAATTCTACTGAAAAGACGCCGAGTTCGACAATCTCTCTCGGCATTTTGGAGACAAGTTCGATATGGTCGAGTTTGTGTTCCTTGAGTTTTTCCTTCACCAGGCCGATTGTGAGAGGAGTGCCATAGACCGGGACATTGACTGATTTCAGAAGGAAGGGGAGCGCGCCGGTGTGGTCTTCGTGTCCGTGGGTCAGGAAGACGCCCCTCAGCTTTTCCCTGTTGTCGAGAACATAGCTGAAGTCAGGGATGACAAAATCAATGCCGAGCATATCTTCTTTTGGGAACATGAGACCCGCGTCAATGATGATCATGTCGTTGCCGTATTCCATGACAGTCATGTTCATGCCGATCTCTTCAAGACCGCCGAGTGGGATGATAGAAAGCAGATTATCCATTAGCGCAGATTATAGCAGAAAATAGAGGAGAATAGTCGTGGATTTTTATTTTATCAGCATCTCAAGCAGCGCCTTCTGGGTATGGAGACGGTTTTCGGCCTGGTCAAAGACAGCGCTGTGGTGGCCGTCCATGACCTCATCGGTGATCTCCTGGCCGCGATGGGCCGGCAGGCAGTGCAGCACTGTTGCATCTTTTTTCGAGCATGAAAGCAGCCTGCTGTTGATCTGGTAACCCTGAAATTTCTTCTTCTTTGCCTCAGCCTCTTTTTCCTGTCCCATGCTCACCCAGGTATCGGTATAGACGACGTCCGCCATATCTGCGGCATCCATGGGGTCTCTGAGGACAATGATGTTGCTCTTTGCAAAAGACTTCGCATTATCCAGAACCCCTGCGTCCGGCTCAAAGCCTTCAGGACATGCTGCAGCGAGGTCGAATTCCATCATCGAGGCTGCCTCGATCAGTGAATTGCAGACATTGTTGCCGTCACCGATAAACGCGACTTTCAGCCCTTTGAATCCGCCCTTCTTTTCATGGATCGTCATGAGATCAGCCAGCGCCTGGCAGGGATGATGGATATCACTGAGCCCGTTGATTACAGGGATGGTTGAATTTCCAGAGAACTGTTCGAGGGTGAGGTGGCTGAATGTGCGGATTACAATCCCGTTGAGGTAACGTGACAGTGTCCTTGCTGTGTCCCCGATTGTTTCTCCACGGCCAAGCTGCAGTTCAGAGGTGTGCATGGCGATTGTATTCCCACCAAGCTGATATATCCCCGCTTCAAAAGACATCTGTCTTTTCCTGCCTTGAGATCAATAGCCCTTTTGATCAGGCCTGATAATTCATCGGCAGTCAGATCTTTCAATGTAAGAAAATCTTTTTTCATTGTCTTCCCCTATGAAAGGCGGTCAAAAATCTGCGCCAGTATGTCAACGAGATGGTCTATCTCTTTTTCCGTTATGATCAGGGCCGGCATAAACCGCAGTATGTTGCCTGCGGTGCAGTTGATCAACAGTCCTCTTTCCAGGCATTTTGTGACGATCGGCGCACCGTCCGTGGTCAGTTCCATTCCGACTAAGAGACCCATGCCTCGCACTTCAGCAACCAGGAGCGGGAATTCTTTTTGCAATTCCTCAAGTTTCTTTTTGAAGTATATCCCCATCCTTCTGCACTGGTCGAGCATGAAATCGTCTTCGATCAGGACGTCTATTGTCGCAATAGCAGCGCTGCATACAAGAGGGTTGCCCCCGAAGGTCGAGCCGTGTGTGCCAGGCTCAAATGCAGCTGCGACTTTGTCGGTCGCAAGCATTGCGCCGATCGGCGTCCCGCCGCCCAATCCCTTTGCGATGGTCATGATATCCGGGGTTATGCCGTAATGTTCATAAGCGAAAAGTTTTCCTGTGCGGCCCATGCCGGTCTGCACCTCATCAAGGATCAGGAGTATCCCGTGCCTGTCACAGAGCTTCCTGACTTTGCGCAGATAATCCGTGTCAGGTATTTTTACCCCGCTTTCGCCCTGTATCGGCTCCAGCATGACAGCGCACGTGTTTTTTGTTATTGCGTTTTCTATTGCGTCAACATTATTGAAATCCACATGCTTAAATCCCGGCACAAGCGGATCAAAGCCGATCTTGAACTTTTCCTGTCCTGTTGCGCTCAGGGTCCCGAGGGTCCTTCCATGGAAGGAGTTTATGGCTGTAATAAACTCGAATTTATTCTGACCGACTAATTCCTTGAAGTATCTCCTTGCCAGCTTGATTGCAGCCTCGTTTGCCTCAGCCCCTGAGTTCGAGAAGAAGACCTTGCCTGCAAAAGAATTATCGACAAGAATTTTCGCGAGCTTTGTCTGGGACTCGATATGGAAATAATTTGATATATGGATAAGCCGCTGCGCCTGCTTCTGTATTGCTACGACCACTTTGGGATGACAGTGTCCCAGACAATTGACTGCAACACCGCCGAGGAAATCGAGGTATTCTTTCCCGTCCGTATCCCAGACCTTCATCCCCCTGCCTTTTCTGATGGCAACAGGAAATCTGTTGTACGTGTGCATCAGATATTTTTCAGAATCATCGAGCAGTTTCTTCATTTCCATATTTAAATGGTAACGTAAAAATCACTGAAAAATCAAACAGATATGGGACGTTTTGCTGAGAACTCTCACAAAAGGAAACGACTTGTTTTGTGTTGGAAATGATGAATAACTATAACTATCTCAATCGGGAAAAGGGCGATGGTTTTTAATGGCAGACTTTATGGCGTCGGTTTTTTTTAGAATGTCATTCATATTTCAACTTGTTTTTCTATTTCTTCATACACTTCATTAATCTTCCTCTGTATCTCTATGGTCTTTTGAATTGAAGTGGCAATCCTGCAATAGGTCTGAATCTCATCAAGTGAAAGCACCCGTTCCTTCCTGTCCTTCAGCCACTTGTCACAAACCTGATAACCTCCGATTTGATAACCCCATACCTCTCCTGAAATACCTTCAAAGCATTGCTCTTTGTTGATATATACACGGCCACCCCTCACCTCTGTCATGCCGGCTTGTCCGGCATCTTTTTTTATCTTATCCGTCATGCCCGAAGTCCTTAATCGGGCATCCAGTTCCGCTTTTTCTGGATTCCCGCTTTCGCGGGAATGACCATCGTCGCTGACATATCTTACCTTCTCTACCCTGTTACCTCCCTCAACCTGAAACCGTGCTATCGGTGAATTAAGTTCTTGTGATTTTAATAGGTGCAAATCAACAAGCCTGTTGCCGTGTTCAGACATTTTCTTGAACAGCTTATAGTCCTTAGTAAACGGCGCTCTCGGAAAGTCTATCTTCAGGAACTCTGCATATTTTGTCCTGTATGTTTCAGAATAAAGAACGGCATAGATGTAATAGAAAATTTCTTCAGGGGTAGGGGTTTTCTTATAAGTCTTTGTCAATCTTTCCACAACCTCAGCAGATAGGTTCGGCTTTTTCACGCCGTATTCCGCCTCTGGTTCAAACAGCATCATTGTGCTGCCGAAGGTAAAATCTCGTCTCTTAAGTTTCTCAGCTTTTGGGTAAATGTAAAGAGGGAAAAGATAAGAAATTGATGGTCAACCCGGAAAATGCAAACACCTGGAAAATGCAAACGTCCTCCTCATAATTGACAAACCACATCGATCATGATACCGTAGTACAAAAGAGATCGATGGAGGTTCTGGCATGCAATCAGTAACCGTATCACCAAAATATCAAGTTGTTATACCCAAAACAGTCAGGGAGGCATTGAAGCTTCGTCCGGGTCAAAAAATGCAGGTTGTTGAATATGCCGGACGTATTGAACTTATACCGGAGCGCGATATAAAAGAACTCCGTGGATTTCTCAAGGGCATCAATACTGAATTCAAACGAGAGAAAGATAGAGTATGAATATCGTAGATTCTTCCGGCTGGCTTGCATATTTTGCAGATGAGCCTAATGCCAGGTATTTTGTGCCCCCGCTAAGTGTTTCAGCTTTGCTTGTTGTCCCAACGATAACGATATATGAGGTTTTCAAGGTCATTCTCCGGGAGTCCAGTGAGAATGAAGCGCTACAGGCAGTTGTTGCCATGCAAAAAGGAATGGTTGTGGATCTGAACACGCCATTGGCAATCGCCGCTTCCAGACTAAGCCTGGAGCATAATCTTCCAATGGCGGACAGTATCATTCTCGCAACAGCGCAAGAATTCAAAGCCATTGTATGGACTCAGGATTCAGATTTTAAAAATTTGGGCAAGGTGAAGTATTTTCCCAGGAAACAGGGAATGGCCAACTAATCAATTCGCCTGACCCGCTTACGCGGTCCGGCGATCTTTTCGTTGTACGAAATATTAATCTGTGGTTAATTTTTGACAATATCCAATAAAGAAGAAGGGGTCCAAATATGGTAAAGTAATACAAAAGGAAAGGGAGAATATCTGTTATGAAGATTGCTGTAACCGGAAAGGGCGGGGTAGGAAAGACAACGCTTTCCTCTATTCTTAGCCATCTTTTTGCGTCAGAGGGCAAGAAGGTCATTGCTGTTGACGCAGACCCTGACGCAAACCTCGCCTCTGCGCTTGGCGTATCTATGGAGGATGCTGAGAAGATCAGGCCGATTGCGGACATGAATGAA
>PGYF01000019.1:25087-30430 GCA_002839535.1 Nitrospira bacterium HGW-Nitrospira-1 | reverse complement strand
GAACCCGGCCAAAGGAGCATGCAGACAGCAGGATTAGTAAGAGATATGGCGAAAGAACTCGGCGTGAAGAAGGTATTTGTTGTCGCCAACAAGGTGCGAGGCCCTGAAGACCTGGATTTCATCAGGAACGGGATAGGCGATATAGGGCTTGCAGGGCATATCAGTTTTAACCACGATGTTATGGAGGCCGATATCAAGGGCGCTTCTCCTTTCAGTTTTTCACCCGGGGCAGTGGATGAGGTGAAAAAGATCAAGGATGTGATAGAAAAGATACTCAATGAAGGATAAGGCTGAACTCAGAAAGGAACTCCTCAGAAGAAGAGATCAAATCCCGCCGGAAGTGAGAAAAGCAAAAAATAGAATGATCCGCGAACGTCTTTTGTCGCTTGATGAATTTAAAAATGCCGGCGTCATATTCTTTTTTGCTTCTTTCAGAACAGAGGTTGACACAGCAGAACTGATCAAATCCGCACTTTCTTCCGGGAAACGCATTGTCCTTCCAAGGGTCAATAAAGACAGGCATGAACTCCTGCTCTATGAAATTCATGCCTTCAGTGAATTGACGCCTGAATATATGGGGATACCCGAGCCCCCTTTGCAGGATAATCAGATGAGCATCAATGACGTTGACCTCGTGATCATCCCCGGCGCCGGTTTCGACGCCTCGGGGAACAGGATAGGCTATGGAGGGGGCTATTACGACGGGCTGCTTTCCGGTTTGCAAAAACCTATTCCGGTTATTGCTCCTGCCTATGAAGAACAGCTTGTGGATTCCCTCCCGTCAGAACCCCATGATATCAAGGTGCAGATGATTGTTACGGATAGACAACTCATACGGTGTAAACCGCAGCAGTAAAATTATCAGTCTTTCCGGGTTAATCCTGTTTTTCCGTCTTTGTCATATCTTCGAGCAGTTTCAGCTTTGAGATTTCTCCGAGGGCTATGAGTGTGTCTCCAGCATGAATCGCACTGCGGAAGGTTGGATTGAACTTGAGATCTCCGTTTGCTGTCTTGATTGCTACGATGATTATCCCCAAGTCTTTTCCGATCCCGCACTCATCGAGGCTAAGGCCTGACAACTGTGAATTTTTCTCTATCGTTATCTCTTCCAGTTGGAGATCAATATTGCCGCTTTTTGTCGCAAACTCGATAAAGTCCACGACCGCAGGCTTGAGTACTGTATGGGCTATCCTCAGACCTCCGATATGGTAAGGCGAGACTACCCTGTCGGCGCCGGCCCTCAGAAGTTTTTGTTCAGAGCCCTCTTCACCGGCCCTCGCGACTATCGAGAGATATGGGTTCAGGCCGCGGGCGCTCAGGACTACAAAGAGATTTTCAGCATCTGTCGGCAGAACCGATATCAGTCCTTTAGCCTTGTCGATCCCTGCCTCTTTCAGCGCCTCATCCCTGGTTGCATCTCCCTGGACGATCAGGAAATCTTCCTTGTCGGCTATGAGATCAGGGTTTTTTTCGACAATCACAAACTTCAGACCATTCTCCCTGAGTTCCTTGCAGATGATCTTCCCAATTCTTCCGTAACCGCATATGATGTAGTGATCTTTTAGTTCCTTAATCTTCTTTTCCAATCTTCGCCTCCCGAAAATGTCTTGCAATTCACCTTCCAGAATAATTTTGGCGCCTGCAGTCAATGCATATGCTACAGTGCCGACTCCTCCCATGATAAGAACGATCGTAAACATCCTGCCGTTGAATGACAGTTCGTGTACCTCTCTGTATCCTACGCTTGCAAGGGTTATGATGGTCATGTAAAGCGAGTCCGGAAAATTCCATCTCTCGATCAACATATACCCCAGTGTGCCGAAACTGATAACAAGGAATATCAGCAAAAGTGCGAACAGGAGTTTTTTCCTGAGCTCTTTCACGCAGTGGGCGTCTCAACCGAAAAACTGTAAAATCGCATGATTAATTATACATGAAGGCGTCGAAATTGTTAAAATACTTCAGAGGTGTAATGAACATGAAATATCTCATAAGGAAACAAAACAGGAGCCGACATTTCGGGTGAAAATTATTCCGGCATGATAACAGACAACAGCCTTTTTCTTTTGGAATTTCATAAGCTTCTTGCGGTCATATCCGCCTTTGCCCACAGCGAAGGCACGAAAGAAGCTGTATTGAGCATACGCCCTTTTCAAAATCGTGAAGAGATCGAAACACGTTTTGGCCAGGTACAGGAGATCCGCAGAATCTCTCAGGAAGGCAACCCGCTGAAGCTGTCTTCATTTGCGGATATCTCACATTTCCTCAAGCGGGCAAGACCTGAAGGGGCAGTCCTCGAAGCAATTGAGCTTTCTGCATTTGTCCCTGTTTTAAGTATCGCCTCTGAGATATCAGCCCAGATTATGGAAAACCCGGAGCTTCCTTTTTTAAGGGAGCTTGCAGGCAGCCTCACCGGTCATCCCGATATCCTGAAGCGATTCAGAAAATCGATTGACGCCGAAGGAAATATCCTTGACACAGCTTCATCGTTGCTTTCAAGCCTGCGTGGCCGGAGGAGAAGGCTTGAAAACAATATCCGGAAAAACCTTGAAGAGATAACGCGCGCCGGCAAGGTTGCAGTATTTCTCCAGGATGATTTTATTACGCAGAGGGCGGGCCGGTGGGTCATACCTGTGAGGATGGATTCCAAGGGTCAGGTGCCGGGCGTTGTGCACGATGTTTCCAAATCCGGTGAGACTGCTTTTATCGAGCCCCTCGGGATATTGCATCTGTCCAATGAACTCGAAAATATGATTGCGGAGGAAAAGGCGGAAGAAATACGCATTTTACGGAACCTTACAACGCAGATCAGGGAAAGGGCCGATGAAATTATTGAAGATTATGAATGTATTGTGAGGTTTGATCTCCTCCATTGCATAGCCGGATTTGCTGAACGCATGCATATGCAAGTCCCGTTGATACAGGCTTCCGGCAGGATTCATCTTGTGCAGGGAAGACATCCCCTGTTGTCTCAGGCGCTTCTGAAGACCAGTCCGGACCAAAGGGTGGTGCCCCTTGATGTAACATTGGGCGGAGAAAACACTGTAATGGTCATTACGGGTTCCAATGCGGGCGGGAAGACTATTTCATTAAAGACTATTGGATTGCTTTTGGTTATGGCCCTCTCAGGTATGCCGGTCCCTGCTGATTCTTCAACAGTTTTCCCTCTTGTAAAAAAATTGCTCATTGATATCGGAGACGAACAATCCATAGAAAACAGTCTTTCCACATTTTCCGCCCATGTGTCTCATATCTCGGAGATTATCCAAAATGCCGATGAAGAGACAATGGCGCTTATTGATGAACTCGGCACAGGCACTGACCCTGATGAAGGGGCTGCGCTTTCCTGCGCTGTCCTGAAAGAGGTGCAGCAGAGGGGCGCTCTGGTTTTTGCCACAACGCATCTCACCGGTATAAAGGGGTTTGTGCACAGGACCGCGGGTATGCTGAATGCGTCAATGGAATTTGATCAAAAAACATTGACCCCGCTCTACAGGATGAGGATGGGAGAGCCCGGCCAGTCACATGCCCTTGATATAGCCGGAAAATACGGTCTGCCTGACCGTGTCATTGATTCTGCCAGGGAACTGCTCGGTGGAATCAGCATTGAGTTTGATAACCTGATAGCCGATCTGAACGAAAAGAGGGCGAGGCATGAAAGCGCCCTTGCTGAGTTGGCCGACAGGCAGGTGGAAATTGAGAGAAAAGAGAGAGAGCTTGAAGAAAAAATAGCGACGACGCAGATAAAGGAAAGCGAGATCCTTGGAAATGCATACAGGGAGGCCTCGAACATTGTCTCGGACCTGAAAAGACAGCTCCACCTGCGGCTCGAAGAGATGAAGAAGATGGATAAGGAAAAAATCCGTGAAGAAATAAAGCAGGCCGAGAAGATGCAGAAGCATTTGCAGGAAGCGCGCAGGAGATTTGAAAGAGATCACGGAGAATCCCCCAAAATGGAAGAGATAGCAAAGGGAGACATCCTTTTTGTCAGGTCTCTTGGTTATGATGCGACTGTTGCGGAGGTCCTTCCCCGTCATGACCGGGTAAGGGTAAGGGCCGGTAATATGGAGATCGAGGTCCCTGTTTCTGATACAGGCAAAAAGAAAGGCCTGGGTTTTTCTGTAGGTAAGGCAGATACTCGCAGAGCCGGGGCCCCGGATGAAGAAATTGCGACGAAAATAAACCTCATTGGATTACGGGTTGATGAGGCCCTCTCGAGGCTGGAGCCGTTTCTCAACCACGCAGCGCTGGCCGGCCTTCAGGAGGTTACGATTATCCATGGGATAGGAAAGGGGCTGCTGTCCCGTGCTGTCAGAGGACATCTCAAAGGGCATCCCCTTGTAAAGAGTTACAGAAAGTGTGAGCAGACTGAAGGAGGGGCCGGAGTTACTGTAGCGACCCTTGCTTGATAAGCCGGATATACTCACTTGCAAGCGCTGGATAGAGCGCCGGGTTGAACATGATATTGGTCATGAAATAACATTCATGCGTGCAATAACATTTCTTATTTATGATTGAACTGATAATTTTCTTTGCATTATCCGATTGGATCACCTTTCCCATGTCATAAGCATAGTCTCTGACATTTCCGAAAGTTTCCGTGAGGATTTCGCACGGATAGACGTCCCCGTTTTCTGAAAGAACAAGGTTTAATCTTCCCGCGTAACAGGGTATAAGCCTTTTTTGCTCGAGCATTGTCCGGCTGATCAGTCGCCGCTGGAGGATATCCTGTGCAGCCTTGATTTTAGCTCCTTTAAATCTGTAGATGCCGGATACGTTGGCCTTCAGGTTATTTTCAAGTTTTTCTATTGCGTAATAATATTTCCGGCAATCAATGTCTTTAAAACTCTTATCCGAAAGATTTCCGCGTATCAGAGAGATTGTGTGAGTCTTGATACCCTTCAGACTATTTACGAAATCGATAATTTTATCCATCTTATCCTGGTTTTCGGAGCAGAATACTGTATTGACGCCCAGTTCAAAGTTCGGATAGATATCAGGAAGTCCTTTGAGCAGGTTATAGGTTGCCATAGTTTTTTCAAAACTGCCGGGTGTATTTCTCAGCGTGTCGTGTTCATCGGAGAGTCCATCCAGGGAAAGTTTAACAACAATGATACTCTGAGGGCATTGTCTGAGAATCTTCTCAGTCCGGTCTTTTATCAGTTCGGGAAGGAGACCGTTTGTCGGGAAGAGCATGATGGCAGGTTTATTGTTTCTGTAGAAAATCCCGCTGATTTCAACGAGGTCGTCTCTGAGGTATATCTCACCCCCTGAAAAGGCGAGCCAAAGCAGGCTGTCCATTGATTTGGAGATTATCTCTATTGCATCTATGGAAAGCTCGGG
>PGYF01000019.1:16842-25072 GCA_002839535.1 Nitrospira bacterium HGW-Nitrospira-1 | reverse complement strand
CCGGTAAAAGATCCTGCGCCCACAGCAAGGGGATAAATAATGGTGTAATAAAGTGATGCGCCCACTGCAAAAAAAATACCCTTTGCACGGTAAAAAGCCCTGAGTAAATTTCTGTTTATGTAAAGATTAAAGCTGTATATTACCAGGGGCAATACGAGAAAAATCCTGTTGGTTAAAGAGAAATAAAACAATAGACTGAGAATTATTAAAAAATAAGAAATAACATTGATTTTCAGTTCCTGCGAAGCTGTCCCCGAGTCTTTGAATACATCCCTGTTTCCTATGGAATACATAATCCAGCAGCGTGATTTTCTGAAGGCATTTCTCAATGACTTCAGAAAGGTGAAATTGAATATATGACGGACGAGAATATCGGAATCCATGCAGAGCTTAAAACCGTGTCTGCGGAGCCTGTGACTGAATTCAACATCTTCGATGATCGGGAGAAACTGTTCGGGGAACCCGCTGCTTTTTTCAAAAATCTTTTTTTCTATTGCCATGCAGTGTGAGGCGATATAATCAGGCTCTTTTTGTTTCAGCTCGAAATAATTGATAAATATAGACTGGAATACGCTGAAAAAATTGCCGTCATACGGCAATGGCGTATAACTCCCGCCGATAACGATATCTTTCTGCCCTGTGATGGCCTTATGCACAAGAGAAAGCGTATCTTTTGCTGCCAGGCAGTCGGCGTCGATAAAAAAGATGACGTCTCCTATGCTTTCCCTTGCGCCGATGTTTCTCGCCCTTGAGGCCCCTGCGTGTTTTTCAAGTCTTATAAGTCTGCATGGAAATGCACTGATGATTGCGGCGGAGTTATCAGAGGAGGCGTCATCTACGACAATAACCTCAAAACAGTTATATTTTGATGACAGCGCAGCCTCAAGGCATTTCCCGATTGTTTTACTGCCGTTGTAGTTTGGGATAACTACTGAAATAAATGCATCCATTCATTCCGCCGCTGATCTTTTACTGCACCCCGAATACCCAAAGCCATATGAATTTTGAATATTCATTCAATACCATTGATCTGTCACGCCTTCTCTTCCACCATTCTTCAAACTTAAACCAGCTGTTTGCGACAGGCGCGCTTATGATTTTAATGTCCTTGCCCATTACTTTCTGAAATATGGCAGAGGCCCTTCTGCTGTGATAGGGCGAGGTGATGAGGATAACGGATTTATAGCCGTACTTCCGGAGAATTTCCTTTGTGTATTTCGCATTCTCCTCAGTATTTCGCGACTTATCTTCAAGGAGAATGGACTTCCCGGGAATGCCGAGATACTCTGCGTGTTCCTTCATAAGAGACGCCCAGGAGTATTTCCAGACAAGCGGACCGCCGGCCATAATGATATGGTCTTTTTTGGCCCACTCTTCACGGAAGAGATAGGCGCCGTACTCGACGCGTTCTTTATCTTCTCCTGCGAGGACAACAATGACGTCGGCTGGTTTCAGTTCATCTTTCTTGTAAATTAATTTTCCGGCCTTATCGAGCATGAATGAATGGCCGAAAAATACAAGTACAATCAAGAGTACTATAAAGATAAGGATCTTAAGGCATTTGAACATATTACCTCCAATATTTGATATACTCCTGAAGCGCATCTTCCCAATGCCGCGCTTCACGGATCCCTTCCAGTCTTAGCAGGGTATTTGCAAGGACGGAATAGGCCGGTCTTTTTGCAGGCCTGTTAAATTCCTCTGATGTTATTGGGGATATGGTTTTTTTTATTCCCTTTTTGGCGGCTATTGCGACTGCAAAGTCGTACCATGTGCAACTGCCCGTGTTGGTGATATGATAGGCGCCGTACCCTCGCCCTATGAGTTCCCTGATCTTCCTGGCGAGATCAACGGTATAGGTCGGAGAGCCGCGCTGGTCATTAACGACCTTCAGGCTTTCTTTCTCCGATAACAGCCTGATTATCGTGTCAACGAAATTATTGCCGTCCGGGCCGTACAGCCAGGAAGTTCTGACGATGTAAAACCTGTTTGTCAATGCAGAGACGTACCTTTCACCCATAAGCTTTGAGAGACCGTATACGCTGGCAGGGTTTGGTTCATCCCACTCATTATATGGCGTACTCCTGGCGCCGTCGAAGACATAGTCTGTGCTGATATACAGGATCGGGCAGTTGATCTCCTCGCATGCCATCGCAACATTCCGAGTTCCAAGACCATTTACGAGGTAAGCCTTTTCCGGTTCTGATTCGCAGAGATCAACATTGGTAAATGCAGCGGCATGTATCATGAAATCAGGCCTTGCGCGCTTTATTTTCTTTACAGTGTTATCCAGGTTTGTAATATCAAGAGTGTCAATCGTAAACCCGATGACCTCCACATCAGAAAATACTTTCTGTATCGCATGACCGAGCATTCCATCAGCGCCGGTGAGGCAGACCTTCATTCGCCGAACCTTTCTTTGTATTGCATTTTATAATAGTCCATATATTCTCCCGAAATGATCCGCTCCCACCATGTCTGGTGAGAGAGGTACCAGTCAACAGTATTGGCAAGCCCTTCTTCAAACCCTGTCTCCGGCGTCCACCCGAGTTCCCCTTCGATCTTTGAAGGGTCTATGGCATATCTTCTGTCGTGTCCCGGCCTGTCATTGACAAAGGTGATGAGGTCCATCAGCGATTCCTTGTCCCTTCCCGTCTTTTCCGCTATAAGGGTCAGCAGTCTCTTAACGATGTCAATGTTCTGCACCTCGTTTTTGCCCCCGGCGTTATAAACCTCCCCTGCATTTCCGCGGTGAAAAACAGCATCGATCGCCCTGCAGTGATCGAGCACATAGATCCAGTCACGGACATTTTTGCCGTCTCCGTATACTGGTATTGGTCTGCCTGCAAGTGCATGGGATATGACGAGTGGAATAAGTTTTTCAGGGAATTGATAGGGGCCGTAGTTATTGGAGCATCTCGTTATCAGGACGTCCATGCCGAAGGTTTTATGATATGCCCTCGCAAGAAGGTCTGCTGAGGCCTTGCTGGCTGCATACGGGCTGTTTGGGCTGATCGGCGATTCCTCTGTGGACAGGCCTTTTTCTGTCGAGCCGTAAACCTCATCCGTTGAAACCTGAAGCAGGCGGCATCCGCGTATCTTTGCAGCCTCAAGAAGGTTCTGGACGCCGATCACATTTGTCTGAAGAAAAGGGAAGGAATCAAGGATGCTCCTGTCAACATGGCTTTCTGCAGCAAAGTTAATGATGGCGTTGAAGTCAAGACTGCCGAGGAAATGCCTGTCGCAGATATCACCCTTGATAAACCGGTAATCAGGGTGATTCTCCATGTCCTTTATATTCTCAAGGTTGCCTGCATAAGTGAGTTTGTCGAGATTGATTATAGAATAGTCGGGATATGCAGAAATAATATGGCGTATGAAGTTAGAGCCGATAAATCCGGCGCCGCCGGTAATAAGTATCTTCATCAGTCTATCCTGAAAGGCGAATCAGGGTCGTTTTCATATCTGACCTCATCAATGGCTGAAGCCTTGTCTTTTCCTTTAAAAAGTCTGTCAGGCAGATTAATGACTATGCCGTCTTCGCTGCCGATATTTTTATACGCATGTACGACGTGCGGCGGCACGATCGCTGTAAAAGGCTTGCCCTGCGTATCAAAGACCAGTTTTTTCTGATAGGTTTTGGAATCTTTCCTGTTGTCCCACAAATAGAGTCTGAAATGGCCGAGGAAGCAGAAATAGTCAGACTGGCCCATATGCTCATGCGGCCCACGTGTAATGCCAGGCTTTGTCATCGAGACGTATGACATTACAGGCCTGAAGGCAGTATTATCTTCTCTGAAGATTTCAACAAGCCAGCCCCGCTGGTCATGAAATTGAGCGAGTTCCTTTATGACAACACCTTGCATATTGCATATACTTCCAGTCTGTATTAGATACTATTTATTTCGCGCAGCCTCTTTGATGATCGCCTGTCCGATAACGTTTCTCTGTATCTGGTTCGTGCCTTCAAATATCTGCAATATCTTGGCGTCTCTCATCATTTTTTCGAGAGGATATTCCTTCATGTATCCAGTGCCGCCGGCGACCTGCAGCGCATCGGTAGTTACTTTCATCGCAATATCTGTTGCAAAAACCTTGGACATCGCGGATTCCTTTGTCACATCCTTTGCACCGCTGTCAATGAACCTGGCTACGGTGTAGATAAGAGCCCTTGCAGCCTCGATAGAAACAGCCATATCTGCCAGCATATGCTGTATTGCCTGAAAACTTATAATAGGATGTCCGAACTGTACCCTCTTCCTGGCAAATTTTACCGCCTCTTCGTAAGCGCCCTGTGCAACTCCAACCCCCTGCGCTCCTACGCCTGTCCTTGAGTTGTCAAGGGTCTTCATCGCAACGAGGAACCCGGCCCCGTCTTTTCCGATAAGGTTCTCCTTCGGAATCCTGCAGTTATCGAAGATCAGTTCAGTTGTTGCGGATGCCCTAATCCCCATTTTATTTTCTTTTTTGCCGAACGTAAATCCCGGCGTCCCCTTTTCAACAACAAATGCGGATGCGCCCCGAGGACCTTTTGAGCGGTCGGTGATCGCAATAATGGTGTATATCTCAGCCTCGCCGCCGTTTGTTATCCATTGTTTTGTGCCGTTGATGATGTATTCGTTACCGTCGAGCTTTGCAGTTGTCTGGGTGCCTCCAGCGTCACTCCCTGCATTGGCCTCTGTCAGGCCGAAGGCTACCAGTCTTTTCCCTGCCGCGATATCCGGAAGGTATTTTTTCTTTTGCCCGTCACTCCCAAAAAGCAGTATAGGGTAAGTGCCCAGTGCATTCGCTGCATAGGTCGTTGAGACGCCGAGACAGGCGCGCGAAAGTTCTTCAACCGCCAGGCAGATCTCAAGACAACCCTTTCCGAGGCCGCCGTATTCCTCTGGTATGAAAAGTCCAAAGAGGTCTGATTGAGCGAGAACCTTCATGATGTCCCATGGGAATTCGCCTGTTTCATCCAGTTTAGCCCTTACAGGCACAATCTTCTCTTCCGCTATCTGACGCGCCAGGTCTCTGATCATCATTTGTTCTTCGCTCAAAAAGTAATCCATTTTTATTTATCCTCCGGCGTGTATTGTGCAATCTTGTCTGGAATTTATGATAGCTAAAATTATAACAAAAATCAGGCGAAATATGGGAAGATTTTATTTCAAATCATGATTGCGTCATTCGCTTGTCCGGAATCTTTCCGTGCCTTCAGGCTGTTATAGAGGTCGAATGCCTCTTTAGGTTTTGCATTTTCGTGGACCACAGCCTTTACAGCCTGTATCATCGCAACAGGGTTATCAGCCTGAAAGATGTTCCTGCCCATGTCAACGCCGGAGGCGCCCTGTTTTATCGCATTATGTGTCAGCTCAAGGGCCTCGAGTTCAGGCAATTTCTTTCCTCCAGCCATAACAATCGGGACAGGACAGGCGCTGACGACCTTTTCAAAGCCGTCGCAGTAATATGTCTTTACGAAATGGGCTCCGATCTCGGCGGCAATTCGGCAGCAGAGGGCGAGATACCGCGCATCCCTTCCCATGCTCTTGCCGACTGCGGTCACGGCGAGGACGGGGATCCCGTATCGCTGGCCTTCATCAACAAGTTTTGCCAGGTTAAGGAGCGTCTCTTTCTGGTTTGGGGATCCTACATAGATTGAAATCGCAACTGCCATAACATTAAGCCTTACTGCATCCTCCATTGCTACTGTTAAGCCTTCATTGGAAATATCTTCATCCAGGATGCTGTTGCCGCCGGAGACCCTGAGCACTATCGGCGTAGAGGTTGAAGGGTCAATAGAAGTGCGTATAATTCCTCTTGTCGGCATCAGCGCATCTGCATAAGGCAAAAGAGGCTTTATTGTTTTTCCCGCATCCTCCAGCCCTGAGGTTGGTCCGAGAAAATAGCCGTGGTCCACCGCAAGCATAACTGTCCTGCCGTCAGGCTTGATAATCCTCGAAAGACGATTTTTCAGTCCCCAATCCATAATGTATTTCCTCCTGTCTTTATGGCTCTATGATAACCTTCAGCGATTCCTGCGCAGCCTCGACAAGTTTGAATCCATGTCCTGTCTCTGACAATGGCAGCCTGTGGGTTATCATGTCAAGGACATTCACCCTCTTCTGTCTTATGAATTCCATCGCTGCAGCGTACTCGGAATAATTTGCGGCATAGGATGATGTAAGGGTTATCTCGTTTCGCCAGAAGAGGTCGTTGACCGGCAGAGGGACTGTAACGTCTTTTTGTGCCGGGGCGAAAAACAGGACTGTGCCTCCCCTGTCTGTTGACCTGAAGGCCTGCTCAATGGCCTTTTCTGACCCGGCAGTCAGAATTACGATATCAGCCGCTCTCCCTTTGTTCATCTCTCTGAAGAGGGCAGGCAGGTCTTCCGCTGCATTGACTGCCTCGTCTGCACCGAGTCTTTTTGCCGCCTCAAGCCGGTAGTTGCTGATATCGGATGCAACGACAAGAGACGCTCCAAGCAATCCGGCAAGCTGTATATGCAGAAGTCCTGAGATGCCGCTTCCTATCACCAGGACACTCAGGCCTGTCCGCATGCCTGCTATCCTCTGGCCGCGGTATACACAGGCAAGCGGCTCTATAAATGTCGCTTCCTCAAACGATAACTCATCAGGCAGCAAAAACACGCCCCTGTCAACATTGATTTCGGGCAGCCTGATATATTCCGAAAAACCGCCCGGGAAAAAATTTGTGCGTCTTAAGGTCTCGCATACGGTATGATGCCCGTTCAGGCAGTAATGGCATGTATTACACGGCACATGATGTGCTGCTGAAACCCTGTCTCCGGTCTTGTATCTCGTGACGCCTTCGCCGACTGCTTCTATTACTCCTGCGATTTCATGTCCCAGCACAAGAGGCGTTCTGCCTGCGCGATACCAATGCATAACATCGCTTCCGCATATTCCGCTCGCCTTTATACGGACGAGGAGTTCACCCGGACCTATATCCGGAACAGGCATTCCCTCTATCCTTATATCATTACTGCCGTAATATCTTGCGACTTTCATTCTCTTTTGCGAGGTCATTTCCGCTTGTCAGGATCAATCTTCATAGTATGATGCAGAGGCGGTATCGGATTCCCATACAGTCACTGCAGAGATACGCAGATTTTCATCCTGTATCTTTTTTTTCAGGGAGTCGTATATCCATTTGGCGATATTTTCAGAAGACGGATTTTTTTCTGTAAAGGGAAAGATATCGTTCAGAAAGGCATGGTCAAGAGGGGATATTAACTCATTGGCAATTTTTTTCAGATCGTGGAAATCTATGGCGAGGTCTATCTCATTAAGGCGCTCTGCTGTTACGCTGATCTGGACCTTCCAGTTATGGCCGTGCAGCTTTTCGCATTTCCCCTTATATCCTCTGAGCTGATGAGCGCCGGCAAAACCTGTTTCTATCGATAAATCATACATCTGAACACCTCCGGGCAACTAAGCGGTTTTCTTGAAAATTGAGATATAAGGCAGGTTCCTGAACTTATTATCATAGTCCATCCCATAGCCGACAACGAATTCATCGGGTATCTCAAACCCGACATAATCGAGCGGGACGTCTACCTGCCGTCTGGCTTTCTTGTCGAGAAAGGCGCATATTCTGAGACTCTTTGCCCCTTTTTGCAGTATCCTTTCCCTTATGTAGTTGAGGGTAATTCCAGTGTCTACGATGTCTTCTATCAGGAGAACGTCCTTGTCCGCTATCTCTTCCCTTATATCATAATGCAATTTGATTTCCCCCGAGGTATTGTATTTGAGATAGCTCGATGCGATCAGGAAATCAATGCTCAGAGGGACTTTGATGAGCCTTACGAGATCGCTGAAAAATATGAAAGCGCCTTTCAGAATTCCTACTGCAAGCAGGTTTTTGCCCTTATAATCATCCGATATCCTGTCTGCAAGCTCACGATTTTTATTCTGTATCTGTTCGACTGTAAAAAAAGGTTTCCCGACTACCATGTCGCACCTCCTGAAGATTGATATGTGAAACGAAAAACTGCATTTATATTAACGATAGTCATGATTATTCTCAATAAAAAAATATGAATTTATTACGGGCTGTATTTTCTAACCGGTAAAATCGCTGTTATAGAGCAAAATCTGATACTTTAATCTTTTAAAAAGGTATAATTATAAAGGGTCTTCGTGGATGTGAGTGGGTAAAAATATTAGAAAAAGGCTATTCTTAAGATGATTCAAATGGAACGTTTACACGGGATTTCGTCATTCCA
>PGYF01000019.1:0-16834 GCA_002839535.1 Nitrospira bacterium HGW-Nitrospira-1 | reverse complement strand
TCATTGTCCGGCTTGACCGGACAATCCAGGATAGGGTATGGATTCCCCGATCAAGCATGCCCTCTGACTTGATCAGGGGGTCGTGGAATGACGGAGGGGTGGCCGTGGAATGACATGATTTGTGACAAGAATGACCCATACGATTACGCGAAGACCCATTATAAATAGGGTTCTTCACGAAAGAGCTGGAAAATAAACAAGAGGAGTTGAACGATTATGGAAGACCTCAAGACGTCTGAGACGTGGAGAGTATTCAGGATTCAATCGGAGCTGGTGGAAGGCTTTGAAGCGCTGAATGCTATCGGACCTGCGGTGACAATATTCGGCAGCGCCCGGCTTTTGAAAGGGAATAAATACTATGACGCTGCTGTTACAGTGGCCAAGATGCTTGCGGACGATGGCTTTGCGGTTATAACCGGCGGCGGCCCTGGGATTATGGAAGGCGCAAACAGGGGCGCAAAAAAGGGCAAGGCGCATTCCATAGGGCTGAATATAGAAATCACTGCAGAACAGCATCCGAATAAATATCAGGACATCAGCCTTTCATTCCGCTATTTCTTTATCAGGAAACTGATGTTTATCAAATATGCCATGGCCTATATTATTTTTCCTGGAGGCTTCGGCACCATGGATGAATTTTTCGAGGCCCTGACCCTTGCGCAGACAAAGAAAATACAAAACTTCCCGATCATCCTGTACGGCTCGGAATACTGGAAAGGCCTGATAGACTGGATGAAGAACACCCTTGTTCCCAACGGCGCTATCGGCAGGGAAGATTTCGCATTATTCTCCAT
This sequence comes from Nitrospira bacterium HGW-Nitrospira-1, assembly GCA_002839535.1. GTDB lineage: Bacteria > Nitrospirota > Thermodesulfovibrionia > Thermodesulfovibrionales > UBA6898 > JAOUFP01. The sequence continues at coordinate 16,040 of PGYF01000019.1, read as the reverse complement.
AGTCGATACGCCGGAGGAGATACGTTTTCTTATCAATGAACACTACAGGGTTTTTGGTGGCGTCAGACCGGAAAGAAGATACAATAATCATGCAAAGGCGCTAAAGAAAAAATAACAGCTTCCCAAACGAAAGACAACTCTCCTGACCCCAAAATTGTATTTTTTTGGCTGACTGCTTTTTACAGGTTCATATCTTACCCAGTTTCTTCGCCAGGGCAGTCGTCTCCTCCAAAAGCATCTCGACTTCATCGAGGCCTTTCTCCCAGAAGGTTTTGTCGGTAATATCTATCCCGAGGTTCTTGAAAATGTTTTTCGGAGAATCAGACAGTCCCGCTGACAGGAATTCTTTGACCCTGGCAATGAACCCAGGATCTTTTTTTACCGAATGCTGGAGGGATTTGGAGATGAGCAGGCCGCTTGCGTAGGAATAGACATAAAAGAAGCAGCGGATATGGCTCCAGTACACCCACCAGTTTTCAGAGCCTTTTGACTGCTCGACAAAGTCTCCCATATATGCGGCCATATGCTTCTGGAATAATTTCCCGATCTCTATTTTGGACAGATAGCCGCTCTCCCTGAACTTCCGGTGCAACTCCTGCTCGAATGTATAGCATGCAACCTGCCTGAATATTGTTGAAACCTCATCATTGAGCTTCATTACCATAACGCTGAGTTTCAGTTCATCATCTGATCCGCCGAGTATTTCCTGCAGAACAAAATCTTCCATGAACGTGCTTGCAACTTCAGCGGTGGAAGTGGGCGTGCCGAAATTCAGGGCGTTCTGCTTTTCCCGTATGAGCTCATTATTTATGCCGTGACCCAGTTCATGGGCGAGGGTGAGGACGTCGCGAAGCTTATCAGTGTGATTCAGGAGTATATACGTCGGCTGTGAAATAAGATGATGGATGCAGAAGGCCCCGCTTCCTTTCCCTTTTCCGGGATATACATCAAATTGACGGTTTTTTATGAACCCTGCAAGTATGCCGGTGAATTGAGTATCAAGCCGATGAAAGACTTTATGAATAAGTTTGATGGAATCTTCGTAAGAGTATTTTCTGTCGATGTTTCCGATCTCCACGTTTCGCTCATGATAGCGTAATCTTTTTACTCCGAGCAGTTTGGCCTTTAATGCGTAATATTGCGCAGAGATATGAAGCCTGTTGGATACGGACTTTATCAGGGCGTCCACTACCTCGCTTTCGATGTCGTCGCTGATATGTCTGAGCAGGTCAGGCCTTGAAACCTTTCGGAGTTCATCATCCACTCTTTTATTTGCCAGTATGGAATTAATCTCCACCTCTGCGACATCAACGTGCCTTTCCATAATAGTATTGAACGCCTTCGCAGCGATATCCCTGACCTTCCTGTTCTTGCTGCTTGTGAGGCTTGAGATCTCCGACAGTGTTTTTACGGCAGAGCTTCCGTCTTCAAGAAGCACCCTGGCTTCTTCCTTTGCGAGAAAATCAGAAGTCATCCTGACCCAGTTTGAATAAGAAGTTGTTGCCTTCAAATTAAGGATTTTTTCTTCGTTTTCACCAAGCAGGTATTTTGATTCTGCAAATATCCGCTCCAGAAAATGCCTGTATTTTCTGAGGCCTTTGTATTTCAGGAATGCAGGCTGCAAAGATTTCGGGATTTTGGCTATACGCAGGTGAAAGAACTGGACGTCATTTTCGAGTTTGAGGCTGAATTCCTCGATCTTGTTGAATTTGGCTTTGAGTTCGGGATTATTGCGGTCAACCTGGGTGCGAAGCCAGAAATAGTATCCGGCATTGCCGTCGGTCCCATAGTTTCTTTTCCAGGTTTCGTATTCATCAAGCGCCTTCCGGAGCACAGAAGGTTTTTTTCTCTATGTCCGGATCATCATCGCTTTTAAAGAATTTTTTGAGGTCCCATGTTGCGCTTATTTTTTTTGCCGCAAGCTGCGGTAGCTGTTTCATTTTATTACTCCTGCGGGTATTTCAGATTTTAAGCTGCATTGGATTATATGCGGTCTTCATCAAAAAATAAAGAAAATGGTATATTTCGTAATCCGGTTTCTCCGAAGGGTTTTTATGAAAAATGATATTATTATTATAGGCGCAGGGGCGGCAGGTTTAATGTGTGCGATAGAAGCAGGGAAAAGAGGCCGCTCTGTTTTGCTTCTCGATCATGCTGAAAAGGCAGGGCAGAAGATTCGGATTTCAGGGGGAGGCCGCTGCAATTTTACTAATATCCATATGGCCCCGGAGCATTATCTCTCCGGCAATCCGCACTTTTGCAAATCAGCGCTCGCCTGTTTTACTCCGCGTGATTTTACGGGCCTGCTCGAAAAATATAATATTCAATACCATGAAAAGGAAAAGGGGCAGCTCTTTTGCAGAAAAAGTTCTCTGGACGTTCTGCGGATGCTTCAGGATGAAGCAGGGAAGGCTGGAGTTGAAATACGCCTGAGATGCAAGGTCACAGGTGTAAGAAAAGAAGAGCGTTTTCTTGTTATTACGAATCAGGGAGTGATGGAATCTGAATCATTAGTCATCGCAACCGGAGGGCTGTCTTTTCCTGATCTCGGGGCGACTGGAATCGGGTATCATATCGCACGGCATTTCGGCCTGCGTGTTACCCCCTTGAGTCCCGGGCTGGCGCCCTTTGAATGTGACCGGAATGATATGAAAATATTCGGGGCGTTGAGCGGGATTTCCCTCCCTGTGAGGGTGAGCTGCCGTGGCCGGGAGTTTCAGGGGGAGATGCTCTTCACCCACCACGGACTGAGCGGCCCTGCCATACTCCAGGTTTCTTCTTATTGGAAACCGGGTGATATTTTGAAAATTGATTTATTGCCTGCCTCAGATGCGCTTGAAATATTCCGGGCCAGACACGGGAGCAGGATAGAAATGCATAACCTCCTTGCAGAATTGTTTCCCAGGCGCTTTGCCCGTACGTGGTGTGATCTGCATGCCGGTTCAAAACCCATTTGTCGGTACTCCGACAAAGAACTCATGGAAATGGCCGCTCAGCTGCATAACTGGGAGATCCTACCGCAGGGGACACAGGGATATAGGAAGGCTGAAGTTACACTGGGCGGTGTGGATACAGAGGAATTATCGTCCAAGACCATGGAGGCAAGGAAAGCGCCCGGCCTTTATTTTGTGGGAGAGGTTCTTGATGTGACAGGACAACTCGGCGGATATAATCTCCATTGGGCCTGGGCCTCAGGATATGCGGCAGGGCAATATGCCTGAAAAGAGAAAAATCATCCTTGCTTCCGCATCTCCCCGAAGGAAAGAGATACTCGAAAAAACAGGCCTGAAAATTTTCGTTGATGCCGGCGACTATAAAGAAGATATGGACCTGGCGTTAAAGCCGCATCAGCTTGCGAGGTTCTTATCATCAGAAAAAGCCAAGACGATTGCTGTTAAATACGCAAACGCACTGATCATTGCAGCGGATACTTTTATTGTCTTTAGAGGCAGATTGCTCGGGAAGCCGCATACTGAGGGAGAGGCCGGAAGAATGCTTACCCTCCTGAATGGCAAGCCGCATTCAGTTATTACCGGCTTTACGGTCATTGATACGAATACAAAGAAGAAGCTGTCAAGGTCGGTTGAGACAAGGGTATATCTCAGGAAAATGACTCTGCATGAGATTGAAACATATGTCAAAACAGGGGAGCCGCTGGATAAAGCAGGCGCCTATGCGATTCAGGGGTTAGGAGCGGTTATCGTAAAAAAGATTGAGGGAGATTATTTTAATGTTATGGGGCTTCCCCTGAGCAGTTTAACTGAGATGCTGAAAAAGTTCGGGGTTTATGTGCTGTAACCCTAACCCGAAAAATGCAGTTGAATTGTGCTCGCATAAACATAAGAGGCAAAAGACGAAGCCTCGCCTTAGCGGAAAGAAAAGACAGCGCAAGCCTCCGGCAGATCATCCATGGAGGAAATTTAAGATTAACGGATGGAAGGCAAACAAACGGGCATGGGTTGCATAAATAGGGGATACTGAGATATGGGTTGCGCTGAGATAATCGATTATAGAGCATTTTAGAAAGGCGATTTCATCAAAAGTATGCTTCAAAATCAAAAAAGGGAGATGATAAGGTAAAATACAAAAACCGGACATTTCTAAATCGGTAGAACACCAGAAAGATTGTGAATTGACTCCTCTTAACGATGGTGATACAATGTAGCAACATTGTATTAAAAGGAGGCAAGTATATGATTAAGAAACTAGTAGCGCATGGCAACAGTGCGGCATTGATAATTGACAGGCCGATTATGGACCTCTTGAAGGTTGACATGAAAACTTCTCTTGAGGTTTCTACAGATGGGAGGAGCCTGATCATCTCGCCGGTTGAGAATGACAAAAGGGAGAAGAGATTCAGGACAGCACTGGAAAAGGTAAATAAGTCTCATGGAAAAACATTGCAAAAGCTTGCCAAATAGATGGACAATATTGTTTTTTTAACACTTGCTGAAGTAGTAGAGATACATGCTGACCAGATTCAGAGGTATGGCGGAAAAGAGGGCGTGAGGGACATGGGCCTTCTCAGCTCTGCTATAGCAATGCCATACGCATCATTTTCAGGTTCATTTCTCCATGATGATGTATATGAAATGGCAGTGGCTTATGCCTTTTATATTTGCCAGAATCATCTTTTCATAGACGGCAATAAGAGAACCGCTCTTGCATCTGCCCTTGTTTTTCTTGAGCTGAATGGAAAAAGTCTTTTAGATGAATCGGGCAAATTGTATGATGCTATCATGTCAATCGCGTCAGGGCATCTCAATAAGCCAGAGTTTACAAAGATTCTGAGAGAACTTAAGGAATAAAAAAGTTAAATCAAAGTTCTTTGGAAGAGAGATTTCTGAAGTCTATGGAGTGAGGCTGTGCTTCTTCATTTTATATCCGCTGTCTGCAAGCTCGAACCTGCCTTTTCTAAAGCTCATTGCGCCTGTGAAAGCCCCTTTTTCATGGCCGAAAAGTTCTGATTCAAGAAGCCCTTCAGGAATAGAAGCGCAGCTGAATTTAATAAAAGGCCCTTTAGCCCTTGGACTCATATAATGGATCGCTTTGGCAATCAGTTCCTTCCCTGTTCCGCTTTCACCGCGCAACAGAACATTTGCTTTTGACGGAGCAACCCTGTGCAATGCAAAGTCCCCTATCCACGCCCCCCTGTTGCCTCACATAAAAATCTACTCGAAACAGGCACGCTTGACTAAAAGATTTTCTATTCATTACTATTCATAAAAAGCGATATGGTTACTATATCCGGAGGGAATTATGCTGTTTTCTAAAATGTTTATACCGACGCTGAGGGAGGCGCCTGCCGATGCAGAGGCGATAAGTCATATTCTCATGTTACGGGCCGGTTATGTACGGCAGCTTGCCGCCGGTCTTTACATGTATCTCCCCCTCGGCTGGAGGGTCATCAATAAAATCAATGCCATTCTTAAAGAAGAAATGGATGCAATCAACGGGCAGGAGATTTCTCTGCCGATACTGCATCCTGCTGAGATATGGCAGCAGACTGGCAGATGGGACGCAATCAGGGACGAGATGTTCAGACTCAAAGACAGGACAGGACGCGACATGTGTCTTGGGATGACGCATGAAGAAATAATGACCTGGCTTGCCTCACGTGAAATCCGCTCATACAGAGACATGCCGCAGGTATGGTACCAGATACAGACCAAGCTCAGAGACGAGGCAAGACCCAAGAGCGGAATTTTAAGAACAAGAGAATTCCTGATGAAGGACAGCTACAGTTTTGATACATCTGAGGAGGCTCTTGATAAGAACTATCAGCTTCATGCCGAGGCATACCACAAGATATTCAAGCGGTGCGGGCTTACCTTCATGATGGTCGAATCAGACCCGGGTATGATGGGAGGAGGCGTCTCCCACGAGTTTATGGCCCCGAGTCCTGCAGGTGAAGATGAAGTTGCGCTGTGCGATAAATGCGGATATTCAGCAAATGTTGAGCTTGCCTTATCAACTCCCTCTCAAATAGAAACAAAGAGTTGGGAAAAAGAAGAAATCCACACACCTGAAAAAAGAACGGTAAAGGAAGTGTCGAACTTTCTGAAACTTACTCCGGAATATTTCATCAAGAGCATACTGGTAATCAGTGATAACGGGCCGGTGCTTGCGCTCGTAAGGGGAGACCAGGAGCTCCATGAAAAGAACCTCTCCAAAGTCATTGGAAACCACAGGCCTGCGCAGAAGATAGAGGTAAAAGAGATACTCGGCGTAGAAGCCGGTTTTATCGGTCCCATAGGCCATCAGTTAAGGATAGTCGCTGATACCTGTCTGAGGGAAGGCGCATATGTCTGCGGAGCCAACAAACCTCACTATCATATCAGGGGAATCAAGGCAGAGGAAGACTTTGCCGCTGAATGGCATAATATTCATATTGCCAGGGCAAGAGATTTTTGTGTGAAATGCGGCAATGCCTTAAAGGTAGAAAGGGTTATAGAGATCGGCAATATCTTCAAACTCGGCACAAAATATTCCAGCGCTTTAAAGGCCTTGTATCTTGATGAGAATGGACAGGAGAAGCCGATCATTATGGGCAGCTACGGCATCGGCCCTGCCCGAATAGCAGCGGCGGCAATTGAGCAAAACCATGACAAGGACGGCATCATCTGGCCCAAAAGCATAGCTCCCTTCGACGTTGAAATCCTTCCGCTTAATATGAAAGACACTGTAACGATCGAAGCAGCTGAAAAACTCTACAGGGAATTATCGAAAAAGGGACTTGACGTCCTCATGGATGACCGTGATGAAAGAGCAGGCGTCAAGTTCAAAGACGCTGACCTTATCGGCATCCCCCTTCAGATCATAATCGGAGAGAAAAACCTCAAAGAAGGCCTCGTAGAAATCAAAAACAGAAAGACAAAAGAGATTGTAAAGCGCCCCCTTGAGGAAGCCCGCTTCTCAGTATAAAAAATAGAACGCACTGTATGAATTCAACTTGTATCATCGGAATTGCAGGCTATTCAGGGTCTGGAAAGACAACCCTGATCGAAAAGATTTTGCCGGAATTAAAAAAGCAGGGCTTCTGCGTTGGCGTCCTAAAACATATCCATCATAAGCTTGTCATTGATGTGAAGGGCAAGGATACAGACCGCTTTTATCGTGCCGGCGCGAATTTCGTATTTGCCCATGACGCCGAGCAGAGTTTTGTGAGATTGCGGTATCAGAATGATGAACCGGAGGATGTGATAGAAAAGTTTCCTTCCGGCCTGGACCTCATTATTGTAGAAGGGCATAAAGAGTATGATGTGCCGGGGATATGGCTTGAAAAAAGAAGACCGAAGAAGGGTGTTCCGATAGATATGACAGGAGAGAAAAAGATCATTTACAGGGATGACCCCCTATATGTCGATAAGGCGCGCTCTCATATCCGTGAAGCAATAGCGGGCTTTCATGCTCAACGCATCATACATGCCGGTCTGCTTATCGGCGGAAAAAGCATCCGTATGGGAAGGCCAAAGGCGCTGCTAAAGAGGGAAGGAATCACGCTGGCTGAGAGGTCTTTCAAAATCCTGTCTGAAGTTTCTGAAAAGGCAATGCTGCTCGGTTCGGGGCAATTGCCTGAATGTCTGGATGCTGAAGAACGTCTTCCGGATATTCAAGGGCTCCATGGCCCGCTGGCTGGAATACTAAGCGCTTTCAGATGGGCGCCGCAGAGCGCATGGATTATATCTTCTGTGGATATGCCATTGATGCATAAGGGTGCATGGGAATGGCTTCTGAACCAGAGAAAACCTGGAATATGGGCCGTATTGCCAAAAATACGGGGAAGCAGGGGAGTTGAAACAACAGGCGCTGTTTATGAGCCGATGATCTTTGAGTATGTGGAGTCACTTGCAAGAAAGGGGACCATGAAGCTCCAGGAGATCATGCTGCATCCGAAAGTCCTTACTCCGGTGATTCCGAAAACCCTTGCCCAGGCATGGCAGAACGTCAATACTGCCGCGGACTGGAAAAGAGTTCTCCATTGCAATACTGGGTCATGCCGCTGATGTTTGAACTTGACATACCCGGCTTCGGCCATATCAGGCTGGAACACCTTGTATCGGACTTTACCGGAACTTTGTCTGTTGACGGTCAGCTCTTGCCCGGCGTCAAGGAGAAACTGAATGAAATAAAAAAATTCCTGACCATACATATTTTAACAGCCGATACATTTGGGAGAGCAGGGGCGGCGCTTGAAGGAGTCGAATGCGAAATGCATATCCTTGAGGGTAAAAACCATGATGTTCAGAAAAAGAATTATTTAAAACAGCTCGGAGCGGAACACGTTATTGCCTTCGGCAACGGCAACAATGACAGAGAAATGCTTAAGGCTGCACGGATCGGCGTTGCTGTATGTCTCAATGAGGGTTGTGCCGGGGATGCAATAAAGGCGGCTGATATTCTTGTCACTTCAATATCAGACGGGCTGGAACTTCTCTTAAATCCGAAAAGATTAAAGGCGACTTTGAGGTTTTGATTCTCTCCCTTCCCGCTGCCGCTCGTCCTGTGAGAAAAGGGAAAAACGGACTGACTCCCAACAGAACAAAAACAGAATGTTAAACGAGGTCCCCCTGCTGAACAGGGGGACCTGTTGGTTCAATTACAGTTTCACAACATTGATTGCCTTTGGTCCTTTAGGGCCGCTTTCAATGTCAAAGCTGACCTTGTCTCCCTCGCTAAGGGATTTAAATCCATTACTCTGGATTGAAGAATAGTGGACGAATACATCGCCGCCGTCTTCGCTGGTGATAAACCCAAAGCCTTTGGATTCATTAAACCATTTTACCGTTCCATTAGCCATTCCTTTTTCCCTCCTTACATATAAACTAAAATCTCAGAATGACAATTTCTCAAAAAAAAGACCACAAAGCTAAAAGTCTTTGCGGTCTTATCAGTTACAAAAACTTCTGAAACTTCAGGAAAACTTTACCATGGAGGATAATAATTAGTCAATTGGAGGTGAAGGTCTGGTTGGCCGGCAGGAATCTTTCTTCACATTTGGAAAATGCAAAAATAATCAGATTGACAGTTATGTTTTTTTCTGTTAGTTTTTAGTAAATGAAAAGAAGTTTTCTTTTTGTCGTTATATTTTTATCCATATCTGTAAAACTCCATGCCTTTGATATTTCAGGGCTTCAGCCCCTTGCTCCACACGGGGTTTTTTCTACTTTCAGCGCGGAGAGCCTGCAGAAAAACAAGTCCTCTTTTGAAGTAGCTGCCGAAAGGTCCAGAGAACCGGACTTTTACAGATTTTCCCTCAAGGCGGCTTACGGTCTCAGTGATAAGCTGGAATTCAATTTGACGGCGCCATATGTCCGCCATTATTCATCAGATGAAAAAAACGGTCTGGAAGATATTGCAGTTGGATTCAAGCACCGTTTTTATGACGAAGGGAAATATGGTCCTTCTTTGGCATATCTGATTAATGTTTCTATCCCAACAGGGGACAACGAAATCAGTTCAGATGGCAGAGTGGGGATAGGACTTATTGTCAGTAAACGAGTAGGGCCGTTTAACGGGCATTTGAATTTTTTTTATGAGAGGCCCGGCGGCGCCAGGCTGAAAGATGAAATCTCATTGCTGGGGGGAGTAGAGTTTTCAGCTGCCCACAACTTTAAAATACTCAGCGAAATAATTGTCAAAAAAAGCCACTATTCACATGATAATAATCAAATTGAGGCGCGTTTTGGATATAGGATAAAAACTACCAATTATATTTATACCACATTTGGCGCTGGTCTGGGCATTAATAACAGAACTCCTGAATACAGGATTTTTTTGTCGGTTAACTTTACTACCCCTTACGAAAAAAAGAAGATCAAAAAATTTATTGAAGAAGAGTAGGTATTTTTTTAGGAGTTATTGAATGTTCGATATCGGTTTTCAGGAGTTGGTTATAATATTTGTGGTCGCCCTTCTTGTTTTTGGGCCTGAAAAACTTCCCGAGATCAGCAGAACACTCGGGAAGTGGGTTGTTGAGATCAGAAGAGGCATTAATATAGCAAAGAGTCAAATGGAAGATGAGATGAAGGAAAAATTCAAGATGCCTGAAGATATTGTCCAATCTCTTCCTAAAGATGAAGCAGACGAAAAAGTGACGGATAAAAAGACCGTAATGCGTGATGAGTGAAAAAGATTCAAAACTGCCTTTGACGGTACACCTCTCTGAGCTGCGAAAAAGAATTTTAATTGCTGCAGCGGTTTTGTTTGCAGCCTTTCTCGTTGTTTTTAACTATTCGGCAGAGTTGTTTGACATTCTTACTTTTCCGTTAAAATCAGAAATGAAACTTGATTTTACAAATCCATACATGCATATAAAGGAGAAAACACCGGTTTCACTTGTTTTTCTTGCTCCAGCCGAGGCCTTCTGGATGCATATGAAAGTTTCTTTTTTTGCGTCTTTAATTTTTACGCTGCCCTTTATTTTTTATCAGATTTGGAAATTTATTTCACCGGGACTAAAATCAAATGAAAAAAAATATGTGATACCTTTTCTTTTTATTTCTACGGCCCTGTTTTTGGCAGGTTCTCTTTTTTGTTTTGTAATTATTCTTCCTTTTGCCATGACTTTTCTTCTGGGGTATAAAACAGGGAGTTTAACCCCAATGATTTCCGTTGGAAGTTACATTGACTTCTGCCTGAAGTTTATTCTGGCGTTTGGCGCAGTCTTTGAGCTGCCTCTGGTGATAATCTTTCTGTCGAAATTCGGGATCGTTTCGCCGCATAGTTTTGCAAAAAACAGGAAATACGCTATTTTGGCTGCTTTTATCGCAGCAGCGGTACTTACCCCCACTCCTGACGCCTTTAATCAGTGCTTAATGGCTCTTCCTATTATTATTTTATATGAAGTTGGCATACTTTTAGCGAGAATTATTTACAGGAAAAAGAAAATCTAATGCCTAATGTTAGAGGAAAAAGTTTAAAAGCGCTTACTATGGATGTTTCGGAAGGGTATATAGCCGTCAACCCGCTATTCCTGAAATTATTTGAGCCCGAACAATTGAAGGAATTTTACCGTGAACTATCTAAAACACAGAATGATATCAGGGGGGAAAGGTTCCCAACGAACGATTTAACTTCGATCAGAACAAGAAACCTCAAATTGCAGAGATTACACTCAACTGCAATGATCGTAAGGAATTTTGCAAGAGAAAGAAAAATCCTGCTGGTTTAAACATAACGTCATAATAATTGTCGCATTATTTGTCATTCCCGCTTGTCGGGAATCCTTCCGAAAGATTGCAGACAAGCCGCAATGACAAAGCGGGGACAAGAGCAGGGACAGGCTCTGCCGGGATGACAGATAAAAAGAATGAGTTTATGGAGATTTTTCTTTGTCAGCAATTGCTTTTTAGAGTAATGACTTACCCCTCCCTGTATAATAAAATACTTGAATATTGTGGATGAATTTACTAATATATAAAAGTAAGGAGGCATGTTATCGCGATTCATATGAAGGCTTTTGGCAAATCAACAGGTTTTTTGTTTTTGCTCATCTCTTTAATGCTTTCCTTTCCTCTTCCTTCTTCTGCTGCAGATACGGTCAATGTAACAGACATACGTTTCTGGTCATACCCTGAATATACGAGGGTGGTAATCAGTCTGACTGACCAGGTTGCGTTTTCAAAAAATCGTCTTTCAAATCCTGACAGGCTGTATTTTGATCTCAAAAACAGCAGGATAAAGACAGAAATAAAGAAAAATATTTCTGTCAGCAACGAGATGCTTAAATCAGTAAGGGCAGCGCAGTTTGACAGTTCTACGGTAAGGGTAGTCCTTGACCTTGAAAAAATTACCGACTACAAAATAATCACACTGGAAGACCCTGTAAGGCTTATTATTGATATATATGGTCAGGCGATATTTTCTGTAAAAAAGAGGATTGTTATTGACGCCGGCCACGGAGGACATGACCCAGGGGCTGTCGGCGCCAATAAACTGTATGAAAAGGATGTTGTTTTAGATATTGCCATGAAACTGCGTGATATCCTCGCAGGCAATCCCAACTATGAAGTCTTTCTGACAAGAGACAGGGATGTATTCATACCGCTCGAACAAAGGACAGCCATAGCAAACAGCAAGAATGCGGACCTGTTTGTTTCTGTTCATGCCAACGCAAGCCCCCGCAGGGCGGCTAAAGGTATTGAAACCTATATGCTCAACTGGACGACTGACGAAGAGTCGATGAAGGTGGCTGCCCGCGAAAACGCGATCTCTCTGAAGAAAATGCGTCAGATGAACAGGAAAGAGATGGATATCCTTGATATCATCAAGAGTGACCTGTCGAGAGAGAATAAAAGGGATGAATCAATAAAGCTCGCTCATTATATACAAAAGAATCTTGTGAGCGATCTGAACAAAAATTATAATCATATTGTAGACCTTGGGGTAAAGCAGGCATTGTTCTATGTGCTTTTTGGCGCGAAAATGCCTTCCGTGCTCGTCGAAGTCTCTTTTATAAGCAATCTCCTGGAAGAGAAACTCCTCTCAAAAGATGATTACAGGGGCGATCTTGCAAAATCCATTTCAGAGGGGATCGCAAAATATATGGCGAAGGCTCCGGAAGGTCAGACTGTCGCCGGGTTCAGGAAAGACCTTGCTCCCTGAGATAAAGATTCTTTTTTATATCTTTTTCGTTATTCTTGTTTCCGCTGTAAGCAGCCTCAAGATATACGCTGTCATCTTTTTTATCCTCAGCCTCTTTCTTTTGAAAGTCCCTTTCAGGGCCGTTAAGTCCGGATGGATGCCAATCAGTATTTTTCTGACATTTACCTTCCTCTCTAATGTCCTGAACCAGCATGGGAGGATAGTATTTTTGGCAGGCGCTGTGGTGATTACAGAAGAGGGATTGCATATCGCGGCAATAAGAACCTTACGCATCCTTTATATGATAGCAGGCGCTAAAATCCTCATGGCAACCTCGAAAACAGAAGATATTATACATGGCCTCTGGAGGTTGTTGAGTCCTTTTGAGAGAGTGGGCTTGCCGGTAAAAGACTTTTTTTATATGATGGGGCTTACCCTGAAGTGTTTTCCGATTTTAAAGGACATGCTGTATGAAAATTACAGGGAGAACATAACCTCAGCCAATATCAACGGTATTTGGAACAGGGCGAAGGCAGTATCCATGTTCCTCCTCCCTATGTTTGTGGAAAGCCTGCAATCTCCAGAAAAATTCTTTCTTGAACCGGAACCAGGTGAAAAAACGCATTGATCTCCTGATAAAGGGCGGGACTATCTATGACGGCAGTCTTGCCGACCCCTACGTTAAAGACATAGCCATATCCGGCGATGCTATAGCTGCGATAGGCAGTTTTCATTGGAATGAAGCGGGTATGGTCATTGATGCAGAAGGACTGGCTGTTGCGCCTGGATTTATCGATACCCATGCGCATTCAGACTTTACTATTCTGGCCGACCCTCGCGCTGAAGGGAAGGTCTCACAGGGCGTAACGACCGAGATCAACGGTAATTGCGGAATGTCGGCAGCTCCGCTTTTCAATAAAGCCTTCGAGCGCAGAGAAGAGGATTTGAAGGACCTCGGGATCAGGGAAAGGTGGAATACACTGACTGAGTATTTTACCCTGGCAGCTAAAAAAGGGATTGCCCTTAATCTGGCTACACTCGCCGGGCATGGCAATATCCGTGGATCTGTCATGGGTTATGATGACAGGCTGCCGTCAGAAGATGAGCTTTCAGGGATGTCTGCCCTGTTAAAGACAGCGATAGATGAAGGAGCGATAGGAATGTCTACAGGTCTTATCTATCCCCCAGGTGTGTATGCAAAGACTGAAGAGTTGATAGAACTTTCGAAAGTCCTGAAGCAAAAGGGGCTTGTTTATGCGACTCACATGCGGAGCGAGGGAGACATGCTTGTTGAGTCGGTACAGGAGGTCATCAGGATCGGCAGGGAAGCAGGCGTCAAGGCGCATATTTCTCATATAAAAACACTCGGCCAAAGGAACCGGCACAAGGCTGAAAAAGTAATCGCATTGCTTGAAGACGCAAGGGACTCCGGAGTGCATCTGACCTGCGACCGGTATCCTTATACTGCTTCAAGCACTGACCTTGATTCCCTGCTCCCTGCATGGACATATGAGGGAGGGAATGATGAGGAGATGAAGCGGCTTATAAATCCTGCCGACATTAGGCGGATAAGACAGGAGATACAAGGGCAGGCAGGGGAAAAGGATTACTGGAAAACAGTGATCATATCGTCAGTGGATTCTGAGGCAAATGCCTGGATGGAGGGCAGGACTATTGCTGATATCAGCGCATCCCTGAGGCTTGATGAAATTGACACGCTTTTGGGGATACTGATTAATGAAAGGCTCAGGGTTGGAGCTGTTTTTCTTTCGATGAGCGAGGAAAATCTGAGGAAATTCCTTTCACTGCCGTATTGCATGATAGGGTCGGACAGTTCAGCGCGTTCATTTGATGGACCAACCAGAAAAGGCAAGCCCCATCCACGCGGCTTTGGAACATTTCCCCGCTTTCTGGGCAGGTATGCCGGCAACAACGAAATTATGGGACTTTCTGAAGCCATATACAGGGCTACATCGCTCCCTGCCGAGACATTTGGTCTCAAGAAAAGGGGGAGCATCAGGGAAGGGATGTATGCCGATATAGTGATATTTGATCCGAAGACTATTATGGACAGGGCGACCTTTGAGAATCCATTTCAGAGGTCTTCCGGGATTCAGCATGTGCTTGTCAACGGCGTCCCTGTTATCAGGGAAGGGGAGTTTGCAGGCAATTTCCCGGGCAGGGTTTTAAAATGATAAACGAGCTGCCGGAAACCGTCTTTACATCTTTCATAGAGGTCTTTAGTGGGCGCAAATAGATTTTATTCCGTAATGCTGCTGGCTATCCTGACCCTGCTGGGATATCTGTCATACGAGATAATCAGTCCATTTGTGGTCCCGATCGCATGGGCGATAGTATTTTCTGTTGTTTTTTATCCGGTGTATGCCTTCATAGCCAGGTATATTAAAGTGAAGTCCATTGCCTCTTCCGTAACAGTCATCCTTCTTCTTATAGGAATTATCGCTCCCGTAACATATATATTATTTCTCTTGATAGACGAATTGCAAAAGTTTGGAGATTATACGAATAACGGAGGGATGGATTTTGTCAGGGACATGTTTTTGAAGATAAAAACTTCTCCGCACCTTGAAAGGCTTCGCTCTTTCATCGGGGAAGGCAATATGCCTGATGCAGATGAGGTAATGGACAATATCAGGAAGATCGGCTTATTTCTTGCGGAGAACCTTTCGGTAAGGGTCACGAACATTATATCCGCCGCAATCAATTTCCTGTTTATGATATTTACCATATTCTTCCTCTTTAAGGACGGCCCGGGTTTTCTGGCAAAGGTGGAGGATTTTCTGCCCTTCAGTGAAGAGCAGAAAACCAGACTTGCGACACAGATGAAGGACATGATCGTATCTACAGTCTATGGAGGTGTTGCCGTCTCAATCATACAGGGTTGTCTCGGCGGAGTTGCTTTCTATGTTATCGGCGTCAATTCTCCTGTTCTCTGGGGAATTGCCATGTCTGTAATGTCATTTGTGCCTCTCATAGGCACGCTTTCTATCTGGGGACCTGCCTCCATATATCTGATAATCCAGGGAGATTATATGCATGGGGTGGGCCTTATTCTTTTCGGGACGTTTGTCATAAGCATGGTGGATAATATTTTAAAGCCTTTGATTATCGGCAGCAGGACCAGGATGCCGACAATTATAATTTTCTTCAGCGTCCTCGGCGGGATAAAGGCGTTCGGCATCATAGGCCTGATTATGGGGCCTCTGATCATGGCTGTTTTTATTTCGGTTTTTGAAATATTCAGACATATCGAAGATGAGCCTTTTGTGAATCGGTAAGCTTCAAATAAAAATTATACATAGCGTCAAAAGTCATATCCATTTTGTCATTGTCCAGCTTGACCCCCGCATCAAGCATGCCCTCTGACTTGATCAGGGGGTGCGGGGCAGGCTCCCAATCCAGATTTATATATTGTTGTCATTGTCCGGCTTGAC
>PGYF01000018.1 GCA_002839535.1 Nitrospira bacterium HGW-Nitrospira-1 | reverse complement strand
CCTCTGACTTGATCAGGGGGTCGGGCAATGACACAAATTAGGAAGCAATTCATCCCTGTGCCAAGAGCACAGGGATGAATTGCTTATTCATTAAAACATCCTATTTTAAAACATTTGGAATTATAATAAAAAGGTCTAACTTAATGAAAAACCCTGGGGGCAGAGACCATAGGGAATTGCCAGGATTACAACCTCATATTTTCATACCCTCAAAAACATTTTTCTTGATAAAATAAGTTATAATAAGCAATAGTAATTTACTAAGTTTATGAGTTTTTTATAGGATTACAGGCCTGCCTGCATATTATTATGCAATGAGTCTGAATAAATGAATGAGGAGATATTTCAGCAATTGGAACCGTCTTTGCCGCCACTCATAATTAAGGATAAAAAAATATCAGTTCCCATTATACAGGGTGGAATGGGCGTTGGCGTATCCTTGTATCCGTTAGCAGGCGCTGTTGCAAAAGAAGGAGGCGTCGGCATTATTTCCAGCGCCTGCCTCGACAGGCTTGTTTCCAAAAGAACAGGCAAAAAGCATAATATCTATGATGCAACGTATGAAGAGATTTCGCTTGCGAAAGCTTCTCCTGGATTTGTCGGAATAAATATCATGGTAGCCCTTGTCAGAGATTATGAGGATTCCGTAAGGGCAGCCATTGACGCAGGCGCTGACTTCATTATATCCGGGGCAGGATTGCCATTGCGTCTGCCTGCGATCCAGCATCCCGGAGACACCGCTCTCATACCCATAGTTTCCTCTGCGCGGGCGCTGGAACTGATCTGCAAAAAGTGGGAACGCTTAGGTTATAGACCGGATGCAGTTGTACTGGAAGGTCCGCTTGCAGGAGGACATCTTGGTTTTAGGATGGACCAGATAGATCTCGAGTCGAACAAACTCGAAAATCTTTTACCTCCGGTAAAGGACATGGCCGGAAAATACGGTGATATTCCGGTTATCGTAGCAGGCGGCATTTATACTCATGATGATATCGTGCGCTTTATAAAGATGGGCGCAAACGGGGTTCAGATGGGAACAAGATTTCTTGCGACAGTAGAAAGCAGCGCATCCGCACTCTATAAAAAGGCTGTTATAGATGCAAAAGATGAAGATATCATTGTAGCAGACAAACCCGGTTCCCCATGCGGGCTGCCGTTCAGGGTAATCAAACAGTCTCCGATGTACCAATCCTCACTGAAGAGACTGAGACCTCCCAAGTGCGACAAGGGGACTGTTCTCTTAAAAGACTCCGAAGGTAAATTCACCCGTTGTCCTGCAAAAGAAAGCAATGAACACTTCTTCTGTATCTGTAATGGCCTTCTCAGTTCGGCTGGATACAACTCTGAAAAAGAAGAACCGCTTTATACTGTCGGAACAAACGCAAGCAGGGTAGATAAAATCGAGAGTGTTAAAACCATTATGGATGAACTTGCCGGCAAAACACTTGTATCAGCATCTTCGCAGGGATAGTATTATTCCGCTCCTTCCCTTATATTCGGTCCGCCGCCATGTACATGCCTGATAATAAGCAAGCCAGCGATAAAAAAAACCGACACAGCAAGAATAGCCGGCCGCTGACTGCCAAAGGCTGAAGAAACAGCGCCGAAAAGCAGAGGCCCCATGATAGCGGATGATTTCCCTGCCAGTGAATACATCCCAAAATATTCGCTCTCATGCGCAAGGGGAATAAATTGGGTAAAAAATGCCCGGCTGGACGCCTGAACTGTCCCAAGTCCAAGGCCTGCAATACTTGCCAAAACCCAAAAATGTATTTTTGATTCAATAAAAAATGCTGTAATCGAAACAAAGGACCAGATAAGCAGGGACAAGAGAAGCACCTTTTTTGGTCCCCATGAATCAATCGGCTTTGCCATAAGAAAAGCGCCGGCTAAAGCCGTCATCTGCACAATGATATAAAGGAGGATTAATTCCGTTGCATCAAACTTCAGGGTGACTAAAGCGAAAATACTCGAAAAAACTATTACCGTGTTCACCCCGTCTTCATAAATAAAATACGCAAGCATGAACCTTCTGAGCGGCCGCTCCTTCAGTATTTCCTTCATCGTGTGAAACGAATACCGGCCGCCTTTCACTGCAGCGCCGATAACAGACAAACTGTTTTTTCTGTCATGCGGCAGGTAAAAAAAAGCCGGAAAAGAAAAAACCAGAAAAAAAAGAGAAACTGCAAACCACGTTTCATGATAACGTCCATTCTTTACGAGGGGAAGAACAAACAGCAGTGAAAGTATGGAGCCTGCGTAACCTATAGCATATCCCCAGGCAGATACTCTCCCTTGATATTCTTTGCCGGCTATTTCAGGCAGAAAAGAATTGTAAAAAACAAGACCGCCCTCCATGCCGATATTAGCCAATACCATAAGAATAAAACCTTCCAGAAGCATTCCCTTGCGTAACAGGGAAAAAGACAAGACAGATAAAACACACAAAAGAGTATAAAAGAAGAGCAGCCTTTTTCTCTTTCCGCTGTAATCAGCGACGCCGCCCAGGAAAGGAGAGGTTATCGCTACAAACGCCATACTGACCGATATGGCCCTTCCCCACCATAAGTCGCCCTGTCCTGTTGTTTCTCCAGCTATAACCGACACAAAATATACGGGAAAGATTACCGCAGCAATAACAGCAGAGTAACTCGAATTGGCGAAATCAAAAAGACACCAGCTTATTACCTGTCTGGGATTCTGTATGTTCATCTATCAGGATGCCGGACTTTTCATCGCTTCTTTACTGTCCTTGTTTACTCAGAATCTTTATATAGGCCGTCTTCCTCAGTTCACGAAGGGTTTCTTTAAGCCTTGCATTCAGCTCTTTTTCTGTAAGATATTTCTCTATGTCATCACGAATATCATCATATTCTTTTCCCGAAAACATGCTGCTGTTTTCCTTATAATATTTTTCTATTTCTGTTTCAGGCACACGGATAACAGCCCTCACCTTGAGATCTATATATTCCTTGATTACCTCATCCGGCGAAGGCCCTTCAATCCGGTATTTTTTCGCCTGCCGTAATATCAACACCCTGTTTATCATGGTATTGAGAACTTCGTCCTTTGTAATATCAGGAGTTATTTTCAGCGTTTCTGTATATTGCTCCTGCAACTCGCTGTTTGTTATCGCTTCATCATCCACAAAAGCTGCTACCCGGTCACTGACGCCGGTTGAACCGTCAGTAACAAGCAACAAGTTACAAGTCACAAGCAAGAGGACGCATGCAACTATCTTCATTGTTATGTCTGACGCCGTTGATCTGATAT
Source organism: Nitrospira bacterium HGW-Nitrospira-1 (assembly GCA_002839535.1). Classification (GTDB taxonomy): domain Bacteria; phylum Nitrospirota; class Thermodesulfovibrionia; order Thermodesulfovibrionales; family UBA6898; genus JAOUFP01. The sequence continues at coordinate 11,165 of PGYF01000018.1, read as the reverse complement.
CTTCAGCCTTTTTCATCTGTTATCTCGTCACTCATCACTGCCTCTAAAAAGTATGTCCGATACTAAAATGTAATGCGCTTCTGCTTTCGCCGGGATCCTTTTGCAGCTTAACTCCGTAATCAATCCGGAGAGGACCAACAGGCGTGATATAACGCAATCCGATGCCGGTTGTATATTTTAGATCAGTCAAATTCATATCTTTTGCCTTTACCCAGACATTTCCCATATCAAAAAAAGGCGCCAGTGAAAAACCCCTTCCGATTGACGTCCTCAGCTCAATATTGCCTACAAGAAAAGCATTCCCTCCGGTTGGGTTGCCGTCAGTTCCTTTCGGCCCAAGGGTATCCTGTTCATATCCTCTTACAGTAGATCTTCCGCCGAGAAAAAAGCGTTCAACAATGGGAAGTTCATCAGGCGCTCCTAATCCAAAGGCCACCCCTCCCCTTACTGATAACGCAAGAACAACTCTCTTGTGAAGCTTATGGAAAGCGCTTCCATAGATGGTGAGTTTGGTAAAATTTGTTTCAGACAATAAAACAGGTGAGGCAATCTTCAGAGAAATGCCGGCAAGCAGGCCGCTCGAGGGTTCAAAAGGATTGTCCCTTGTATCGTATGCAATCGAGGGTTTTATGCTGCTGATCACAAGGGCGCCGAGGTCTTCTCTGCTCAATATAACATCAGGCTGCACCTCAGAGGTCTTCACAAGAGAAAACTCATAATATATATCTGCTTTTACCGAGGAGGATATTTTCTTTTCAAAGCCTGCCGACACAGTATCTCTTTCCAGTTTGTATGTTGTATTTCCGTCCGGTATATTGATCTCTTTTTTCTGTTCATGCAATAAAAAAGTCCTAAAAGGTAAAGGGTATCCCATAAACCAGGGTTCATAATACTGTAGAATTACCCTTCGCTCAAGACCGCTTATCTCGGTCCTGAGCGATCCCTGCCGGTTCATGCCCCAGAGATTCCGGTAGCTCAATTCGATAAATGCCCTGTATTGCTCATATTCCGCATATCCCAATCCAAATTCAACAGCCCCTGTGTTCCCTTCTTTTACCCTGATTAAAATATCTTTTTTATCATCACCCAGGTTAAAGGATTCAATGTCAACAGCCGTAAACAATCCCAACTTATATAATCTCTGCCGGTCATCTGCAAGTGTTTTGAAGTTGTAAGGCTCGCCTTCCCGGTTTATCAGTTCGCGTTTTATAACCGTATATTTCGTCCTGTTATTGCCGGTGATTATCGTTGTTCCAAAAACCTTCTTTAATCCTTCTATAACGCTGAATTTCAGGGAAGCCTTGTGTCCCTCAATAGTTCTGCTTATAACAACATCCATGTCGGCATATCCGTAATTGCCATAATAGTCAAGGATCCTGAATCTGGCGTCGGAAATATCAACCTCATTATATGGAGCTCCCTTTTTAAGCCCTGCAATTCCCATGAGTATTTCCTTCATTTCAGGCGCAACTCCTGCAATATCAACATCATTTATCTCTGTTCGTTCACCCTCATGAATGTTTACCGTTATCTCTGCTGTTTTATCTTTTTCATCAATCTTGACATCAAACTCTTTTACCTCTGTCTCAAGGTATCCGAGCGCCCCGTAGATTTCCTTTAAAGAATCCCTGTCTTTCTCCAATGTATCAGGGTTATACACGCCGCCTTTCCTGAGTTCCATTAACTCTTCCAATTTCTTATGCGGTAATTGAGCACCTGCAAACTGTATGTTTTTTATCCGGTATTTTTCTCCCTCAAATATAAAAAACGTAATGTTGACGACGGAGTCATTGGAATTTATCACCGGAGCGATCTGCGCAGACGCATATCCGGCAGCATGGTAGAGAAAAAGCATCCTGTCTATCGCCTCAGAAATCACTTCGTCGTTAAATGTTTCTATTTCGAAAAAAGGCGCCTCCTTCATAAGATTTTTTCGGGAAATAACCTTATTGCCTTCGACAGCAATAGTCAGTTTTTTCCCTGGGATAACTGCAAGATCGAGTTCTCCCTCGCGGTAAGAATAGGGGCCGACAGAGGGTTTAAAATAACCCTGCTTCTTAAGGAACTCTGCGAGACGTTTCAGGTCATCATTCAGCCTGATCCGGTCATACACATCTCCAGGTTTCGTCTTGAGGGGAACTCTTACATCCAGCTCTGTTCCAATAATATGGAGAGTTTTTATCAAAAGCGGGGCGCCGGCGTCTATTGCCACAGAAAGATTTACGCGGCATGGTTTCTTATCCTTTTCAAAACTTATATCAATCCGTGCGTCCGGGTACCCATAGAGAGCGAGCTTTTCTTTTAGTTCTTCCTTTGCCTGCGGTATAAGGTCGTACCGCATGACCTGATCTTCCTTCAAAAGAAAAAGCCCTGCAATCTTCTTTCGGGAAACCGGGTAATTTCCTTTTATATGCACTTTCCTGATAAATTCTTTTTCTTTGACATTTACTGTAATTTCAGGGGTATCTCCATCAGAGACTTCAACGGATATGTCTTCAAAAATCCCTTTCAAAAAAGCCCGTTTTATCCCTTTTCTTATTCGTTCTTTGTCAGGCTGAACTCCTCCAAGCCCCAGCAGGTCGATGAATTCATCTCTGTTTATCGAATACAGACCATGAATTACAATTTTTCCGGGCATAAACGCGTTAACAGAACTCCATGACAGCACGAAGAAAAAAAAGACAAAAAATACCGACAGTATCGTCTTCCGGGATTTCAATAACCGCTTCTTTTGCATATTTTTCCCAAACTCGCGTCTCACTTGAATTCAAACCTGAACCGGATATCTCCTCCGAGTATTCCCCTTTCATCTCTCACGCCGATGAGAGAGATATTCTTCCCCATAAAATATTCCAGCTTTATGATTTGTTCTTCTATGGAACCTACAGACGTTGTATAGGTAACAAACATTTTCTCTCCCAAAAGTTTCTTTGAGACTGTCACTCTTGGCTCAACAGCGCCTGTAGATTTTGAAATATATGGATCTATTTGAAATCTGTCAAGCCCGGTTATTGTCCTGAGCCGTTCTTCCATAAGGTCCTGTAATTTGCCGGTGACAAATGATGTTGCTTCGCCTGCTCCAATTCCACCTTCAAGTCCCTTCAGTTCCCCGCTCGTCTGCCCAACTGTCAGGAGCGCAAGGATATCCATCTCTTTCAGCGGCGGGTCAGAAGAAAGCGACATATTGAAATGGTCGAGTTGCCCTTCAAGGTTCATCTTTATCTTATAGCCCTTTACCGTCGTCTCCGAAGCGATCTCGATAATCGGGTTTATCCTTTTGGGGTCTGCAAAATCCGCGGCGGCATGAAGAAGCCTGAATTCGTTATTTCTGAAATATACAGCGCCTTCTTTTGATTCAAGTCTGCCAAAGAGAATCGGGCGATAGACTGTGCCCCGTAAAACCATATCCGCGCTGACCGCAGCTCTCGCTACGTTATTATCAATAGACATATTGTCTTTCCCTGTAATTTTAATGTTCAGTTCCGCATTTTCAAGGTTCGATATTTCGGACTTGATTCTTTCGGCGGCCTTTGCCTTTAGAAGCCAGCTTTTCCATTCAACCCTTTCACGATAGCGGGCATTATTGACAGTTATTTCACCGGCAACAATCTGGGAAGTCGGGGTCCCCTTATAAAGAATATTTCCACCGTAATTCACATTAAAGTCCTTTGAAACAGCGGTTGTTATATTGGTTAATTTTGCTTCAACATAAAACCGCTTGAAGGCAAATTTCCGCAGATAGAGAATTCCGGAGATATCAATGTCTCCGCCCCCGGTTTTCCCTGAAAGTTTTTGGAGAACCACTCTGTCATTGTCTATGTAGAGATAACCGTTCAGCGAACTGATCCTGTGCGGATAATCCTTTAAACCGATGGCGCCGTCTTCAAGCGTTAAGCCTCCATATATTTTGGGCGTCTCCCAATTCCCCGTTACTTCCAGAACAAATTCCGCATTTCCCTTTAAGAGTCCCAATCTGCCGGAAAGACTTTTAAATGGCGAAAGCGCGGAACTTCCTTCAAAGGAAAGATTATACTCCTTTCCTATCACCATGCCGCCCTTTGCGCGCAGCAAGGCATTTCCGCTGCGCAGGGAAATTGTATTGAATGAAAGATTCCGGTCGCGCAATTCCAGCGCTATCTCTTCTTCGTTCGTGAAACTGTAACCGTACATTGAAAGAACCATATGCTTTATCCTGGAAGATGCGGATATCTGTTTTCGGGTGCCGTGCAGCAGCACAGATCCGTTCAGGCTTAATATGAGGTCTTCGGGCACATCTTTTAAAAAAGACGCGACAAGAAAGTCATATCTCCCTGTCCGGATATCCACTTTTGCATCCCAGGGCAACTCATCCTCAAGCCGTCCTTTTGCGTCAAGAGATATTTTCTCATTGAGCAATCCGGCTTTCACGGCGATATTTCTATTCTTGATCAAAGCGCTCAGAACGCCGTCGCCAATGCGCCTGCCTTTCAGTATGCCCTCTTTTAACCTTGCATCCATTGCAATTGTCGGGTTATCAAAGGCGCCGCTGCCTTCCGACCTGACGCTGAAGACAGCCTCCCCTTGTATCGGTCTTGGGATAAGGTCGCTGAGCATGACCTTATCAGAATAGGCTTTATAGGAAAAAACAGAGTTCGGATGCAGCGTAAAATCTCCATGAAAAAGGGATTTGCCCTTTGTAACGCTTACCTTCGCAAGAGAAAGTTTTTTCTCCTTATAATCCAGGTCAAAAGAAGCTGAATCAAACGGCACATCATAGAGAGAGGCCTTAAGAAGCGCGGCCTCCCCGTGAATATCAGGATTTTCCGCAGCGCCTCGAATTGTAAAATCAGAAGAAAATATTCCGGCAGCTTTAAAATCAGGATAAAATATTTTTACAAAACTTTCTATTTCGGCATTTTTCAATACCGCATGCAGCTTAAATTCAGCGCCGGCCAATTCAAATAAGTTCTTTGCCTTTTTAAAATATATATCTCCGTTTATCCGGTGTTGTTCGTCCCCGCGCTGAAGATTGAACTCATTGATATGAAAAAGGTCTTTCTTATAGGCCAGGTCAACCTCCAGCAGTCCTGACCGGTAACCTTCAATAACAGAATCATCCATCTTCACTTTTCCACTGATAACCGGATCATGGAACGGCCCTGTTACCCTTCCGTAAAACTCTCCTTTCCCCTGAAGCCTGTTGTAATACGGCAAGGTGATATCAGTAACGTCCACTGATTTTAAGGCGCAGTCCATATTCAATGTTTTTCTTTCAATATCCACAAGGCCCCTCGCAGAGACCTTTGTCTTTTCAGAATTAAGTTTCACCTCAGACAATGTAAGCAGGGCGCCATTCATACTGTAGGTCCCGTCAATATCCCTGATTCTTCCAAGCGCGTTGCTCCCCTGTTTTATGCCCCTGAATTGAAACCAGCCTGAGGGATTAAACTGCGCGCCTGAGCTGTGGAGTGTTCCGGCAACCTTTCCCGGTTGTATCCCAGGGTCCCATCCAATCAGTTTAAATAGTGGGAGACTGTCTGCATTGGAAAAATCAACATCAAGGGTAAAAGAATTGACAACAGGAAGCGCTATCGAAGCCGACGCCTTTGCCTGGCCGTTATACAGTTTGCCCTGGGCGTCTGTAAAACTCATGACGCCGTCTGCATAGGACACGGCAGATTTAAGATAATCTATATCAACGTCATAGAGATTTCCCTTATGCAAGACAGCTGTGCCGGCGCCTTTTATATTGTTCAGCCGGCCCTTAATCTCGCCCTTAACATCAACAAGACCCTGTATTTTTTCCTTTACATTGAGCAGCTCCATCAGCGTCTGGAGATAAAATTCCCCTGACAGCTTCATATCAACAGAGATATTTTTATCTTTATATGCTATATCTCCTTCAGCATCCAGCCACCCGTCTCCTGATTTCCCCAAATGGAATATTTCCTTTATTGTTTTGACAAAAAGCTTGATACGGGTCTTAACAGCCAGGCTGTCTTCGGCGTATTCTCCTGAGCCCGAAAACTCTGAGCCCAGGGAATTTACCAGCAGCCTGCGTATTTTCACTGTCCTGTTTTTTAATTCCAGTATTGATGAAACTCCTGCCGACAGTTCAGGCCAACCTTCCCGCTTCATTGTTATTTTTTGAAAATCAGCTTTTATCTTTTGCAATTCTCCAGGGATTATTTCTCCATCGAGGCCATTGAGGTCTATTTTGATTTTCATGTCTCTATCTTCATAGGCGGCCTTGCCATCGCGCGCTTCCACGGCATTAATTTGAACTTTTATCTTCTTTTCTCTCTTTTGCGCGAGATACGTTTTTATATTCCCAATTATCTCGCCGGACTTCTTGCTGTCAACGGCAAGTTCAAATTCCTTTATAACGAGCCTGCGGATCCTGATATTTTTATCAAGGATTCCGGTGATATCGAGATAGCCCTTGACCCTGCCTGCCAAAAGTATCCTGTCGCCCTTATCGTCAAACATCTTCAATTCCTTTGCTTCGACAAACAGGGGGAAAATATTTATATAAATCTTCCGCGCAATTACCTTATGCCCTGTGGCCATTTCAAGCTCAGGCAATATCATCTTTTTCAGGGCATTGGAGATATGGGGGCCTCTCAGGAGAATTGCGGCCATTCCTATAAGCAGCCCAAGGACAACCAGCCAGGATATTTTTCTTATTTTTTCAGCAGTGACCATAATTCGGACAAGAGTTCCTGCGCCATACCATCAGTAATTTTTTTATTATGAGCCTGCGCATAAAATATATCCTGCGCAAGCCCTGATTCAGTATGAATCCGGGCAGAAACGATATTTATTCCTTTTTCATGCATAACCATTGATATATCATATAATAATCCAAGCCTGTCCTGCGTAAATATTTCAATAACACTGAACACAGGCGACGTCTCGTTATCAAGTTCCATGAACAGATCAAAAAGACTGTTCGTCTCACATCTGCGCTGAACAGGCTGAACAGGTTTTTCGTCAACAACAATGCTTCTTAGCCCGTCTTCAAGGTCTCCGGCAAGTCCCTCCCACCAGATATCTTTCCAGTTTGAAATCGCAATCCTGTCGATTACCATCCCGCTCTTGCCGGTAAATATGTTTCCGCTGAAAATATTCATGCCCTTTGATGAAAGGCCTCCGACAATTTTTGAAAAAAGACCGGGAGAATCCCTGGTGCAGATAACTATCTCAGTTACGCCATCGGATCGGTCGTCTACGCGCATCGAAAAAAACTCCCTCTCAGCCCTCTTTTTCAGCTCGTAATCGGCAATCACTTTCGCCTTGTTTGTTGAGAGCAAATATCGTTCAGGCATGTCGTCAATAAACTGAATAAGTTCTTTTGTCCCAATTTCAGGCGAAGAAGACTGAAGACTCCTGATATATCCGGATTTGTCTTTTTTGACGCCTGATAAGTATTCCCTGGTTGCCAGATATAACTCATGGAGGAGATACGACTTCCAGGACGACCAGAAGCGCGGGTTCACAGCCGACATATCCGCATAGGTTATAAGGTAAAGCGCTTTCAGATTTTCCATGTCCCCTACAGTATCGGCAAACCTTGCTATAACATCCTCATCGCTTGTCTCCCTGGTCATTGCAAGTCTGGACATAAGGACATGGTTTTTCACAAGAAATTCTATCGTCCCCCTTTTTCTTCCTTCCAGATTAAAACGGTCCATGATATTCTTCAGCCTTCTATAGCCTTCTTCCTCATGGAATTTCCCCGCAGCCTTTCCAATATCATGGAACAGGAGGGCCATAAAAAGCAGTTCACGGTTTTTCATGTTGTTGATAATCTCTCTCAGTGTTTCGAGATGCTTATATTTCGTCGTTTTAAGGTTCTCGAGGTTTTTTATTGCCAAAAGAGTATGTTCATCAACCGTATACATATGATAAGGCACGTGGACAACAAGCCGGGTCAATGCGCCAAATTCAGGCACAAACCTTCCGAGCACGCCTGTCTCATGCATTTCACGCAGAGCATCATAAACATGTGCGCTTTTAAATATCTCGAGAAAATAATGAATGGAAACGGAAGAACTTCCTGTCCTTTTGTTTATGCGTAAAAGATGAGACTTTATTTGTTCCTTCAGGGTATCGCTGAATTTTCTGCCGGTCTGCGCAGAGAGATAAAAACATTCCATGATCTTGTCGTTATTTGTTCCCAAAAGATCCTGCCTTGTCGTTATCAATTGCCCTGCAGATACGGAAAATTCATCTGTAATCTTTTTGATGCTCAGATTTTTAAAGACAGGCATATATTGCCTGCCGCACAATACCATTATCTGTTTCGTCAGATCTTTTATAACTTTGCTTTTCAGGTAATAATAACGCATCATTCTTTCCGGGCCGCTGAATTTTTTTGAGTCTTTAAAACCAAGACATCGGGCGGCGTTTTTCTGATATTCAAAAGAAAGGATATCGTTTCTCCTTTTACTGTCCATATGCAGACAGTATCTAAGTTGCAGCATAAAGTCATAGGCGTTCATTAATCTTTTGTATTCATATTCCCCAACCAGAGAAGAAAGGTCGGAAAGCCTTTCGAACTTAAAAGCAACCCTTGAGAGCCAACACAGGGTATGTATATCTCTGAGACTTCCCTCGCCTTCCTTTATATGCGGTTCAAGAAGAAATACGGAATCTCCGGACTCGATATGTCTTTTCTCCGCTTCTTTTAATTTATCCTGAATAAAGACCTTCTTTTTTTTATACGCAATCACAGGATATACGTCGGTCCTGAATATATGGTAGAGTTTTGTGTCTCCCGCGATATATCTTGCCTCAAGGAGCGACGTCCTTGTCCTGATATCCTTTCCAGCCTCCTCAATGCATTCGTCCGCTGTTCTGAATGAATGGCTGATTTCCAGGCCTGAGTCCCATAATTTATAAAGAATGCGTTCCGCTGTTTCGGCATTCGCCCTATCTTCAGCAAAAAACATAATGTCAATATCAGAAAAAGGGGCAAGCTCTTTACGACCGTAACCCCCTGTTGCCAGGAGGAGGAGATGGTGGGGAGGGGTGGCTGAATGAAAGACGTCAGCGAGAAAAAGATCCATATACTGCGTATATTTATGGGCAAGCGCCCGGCCTTTGCAGCCTTCATTCATCCACTGCTTTATTTGATTTAGAATTTTTTCTTTCATATCGTTAAACAATAGCGCTTTTTGGAGGGATAAAACTTATTACTGCTTTCCTGAAACCGGCAGGGCAACCTCCCTGAGGACTGTCATGGGACCGCAGCTCTTCACCCTCTCCAACTGTTCTTGGTTCCTTACCAGAAAAGCTCCTGCAAAACCGAGCGAGTTGATGGAAATGGCGTCGAAGAATTCCCGTGACCGTGGGACAAGGAGCATCCAGCCGCGTGTCACGAGCAAACAATAAGGACCGGATTGCCTCTGCCCTTTCCCCACCGGAGAAGTCATGCCGGCCTCCCGGAGCATGGCGCAATAAAGCTCAAAGGTCTTTTTCGCTGCATCAGGAGGTGATTTGACTATCCCGGGTTCGATATGCGCAAAGACATGCAGAAAGGGAAAAGCCGGCACAGCGCCAAAGACGCCGTTGAATCTTGTGTTTGCAAGCAGGGGCTCTATCGGGACCTGCGGGCCCTCAGGCGCAAGCGGGAGAGGTACCATCTGGAGGTGCTTGTGCCGTTGACTGGCGCCTGCAGCCTCTCCTGCGTTATAGAATCCAAGGGCGTTATATTCTGCCATGCACACCCAGAGCGCCTTGAAATCATTGAGAGTAAGGAGTTTTTCCTGATCCTCAAAGCCGCGGGTGATGATGAGCAGGTGATGTTCCACAACATTGAACTTATTAAGAATCGCCAGATGTGTCTCAGAGATGTCGGCAACGAAGAGGTCACCCTCGTAGGGGAGGAAGGGGTTCACCTGCCTGCCTGTTGCTGAGGCCTCTTTCTCCTGCTGTTCTCTCGCCTCGTCCTTCTGTCTTGGCCCCGAAAGTATCCTGACAAAGAAGCGCATACCGCTGTCTTCAACGAATTCGTATTCGGTCGGGCTGGGAAGGAGCGCCCCTGAACTGAGGGCCTGTTCTGTTACACGCACGATCTGCCGCCGCAATGATCCTTTCTGAAATAACATGTTATGACATGGGAGGTATTGCAGCCTAATATTTCTTTATGAGACGTTTCATGAAATCTTCCAATTCCTTAATCTGCCCGTAGAGTTTTTCAAACTCCTTGAAATGCAGTGATTGAGGACCGTCTGAAAGGGCATGCTCGGGATCAGGATGGACCTCAACCATAATGCCGTCAACGCCTGTAACAACAGACGCCATAGCCATCGGCGATACCAGATGTCTGTGCCCGGTTGCATGACTTGGGTCAAAAATAATCGGAAGATGAGAAACTGCCTTTAAGAGCGGCGTGATTGAGAGGTCCGCTGTGTTTCGTGTAGCTGTTTCAAAGGTTCGTATCCCGCGCTCGCAAAGGACAACCTCGGGATTCCCCTCCTTCAGAATATACTCTGCAGACGCAAGCCATTCCTCAACAGTTGCAGAAAGCCCTCTCTTCAGGATCACCGGTTTCCTTATTCTCCCTACTTCCTTAAGCAGGTCGTAGTTCTGCATATTGCGCGCCCCGATCTGGAGTATATCAACCTTTTCAGCCACCATGTCTACCTGTTCAGGGCTCATGACTTCGGTAACGACCAGAATGCCCACCTCTTTTCTGACTTCATCCAGCAGGTCCAACCCCTGTTTCCTCATGCCCTGAAAACTGTAAGGACTCGTCCTTGGTTTGTAGGCGCCGCCCCGCAATACCGGCACGCCGAGTTTTTTCAGGAAATCGGCTGTTTTAAACATCTGTTCCCTGCTTTCGACAGCACAAGGCCCGGCAATAATCAGCAGGGGAGATTTTCCGCCGACTTTTATATTTCGTCCCAACGTAACAACAGTGTCTGAAGGGTGAAAATCCCTGCTCACTAATTTATAGGGTTTTGTAACATGGATTATTTCAAGAACATTCTTCAGGACACGGACAGGTGAATCATCTATCCACCCCTGATTCCCGATAACGCCTATCGCTGTTCTTTCAGCGCCCGGAATGGCAACAGGCCTGAGTCCCATACTGGAAATGGTCTTTTTTACCTTTTCAATATCCTTGTCTGTAGCAGAATGATGCATTACAATAAGCATTGTCGTCTCCTTTTTGTATT
>PGYF01000017.1 GCA_002839535.1 Nitrospira bacterium HGW-Nitrospira-1 | reverse complement strand
CTGCTCTTCACGATCCCTTTCGGCATCGTCCTCTACATCATTGTGTACATACCCATCGAGATTGTGCGGGCTCTCACGGCCATCCCGTACATGGCGAACTTCGCTGTAGACCTCATCTTGGGCCATGTTCTGTTTCTTCTGGCCATAGTCCTTCACGATGCAAGTGCCCTTGCTTTGACCGGATCCACCGTCGGCAAGGCCCTCTTTGGGATCCGTGTGACAAGACCGGACGGCAGCAAGCCGAGATTCTCACAAGCCATGGGGCGGACCGAAAAGATGCTTCGTTCACACTTCTACCTAATCGGGTTCCCCATCTTCGTTGCATCCACTTTCTCGCACATCAAGCGCACTGGCTCGGCCACATGGGATGATCGCGCAAAGACCGTGTTGTCAGTCCGCCCACTCGGCGCTTTTCGCCTTCTCCTTGCCGGGGCAATTGGCGTCGTGGTTCTCGTGGGAATCGTCATTGCAGACCGGCTGGACAAGGATCAGACAAAAGCGGAACTCAAGCAAGGAGTGATGTCGGAACTACTCGCCGAGGTGGACGCGAAGAAACATCCACCAGTCACATACGATCCCGCACGCTATGCAGCATGGAAAACCGTGTCGGTCCCCGGAATCTGCACTTTTCAAATTCCTCCAACAATGGAGCTTCAAGCAGGGAAGTACCGCGCAGTCATGGACCAGTACCGAACACAGGTACTTCAGGTTACAGATTCAGGCAATCGTGTCGTCGCGCAACAGAAGGGGCTGAACCAACTGGACCCGACCGCCCGATCAAGATACGCCAGGGTGATCGTTGAGACTCAGACCGAGGCCAACGGAGACTTCAACCGCCTCGGGGAGCCCCTTCCTCTGTCCCGCAGTGAAGTCGCAGAGGTCGACGCCGCCATTCAGGAGGCCGCCCAGTCAACCGCAGCGGGTTTCAGCACTGAGCTTACGTCATGGGGCGGAACAAGGGTTGTCCGAGTAAATGGAATAGATTGCCTGCTGACCGAGTATAGTCGTTCCGTGAACAGCGCTCCGCCAGCCACCGTGCGTATTTACAAGTTCATGAATAACGATCGCATGCACACAGTGTCTGTGTCCTACCGTACAACGGAGGCTGACCTGTGGGCTGATGACCTGGACAAAATCATTACAACATTCCAGTTCACACAAAGATGATGCCCAACAAGAGCGTGGACCACTACGTTTCACCCGCCGGGGAAAAAGTATTGGGGACGTTGCCAACTTAAACAACATATGATAAGATAATGCCATGCCGAGACAAGCGAGGCTTGATGCTGCCGGGGCCCGGCATCATGAAAGCTCGCCAGATACCTGAATAACGCCGAGGACGACGGTAATGTCCTTGTCCGGCCTTTCCTCCAGCGTTTCTTCAGTTCCAGCCGCTCCTTGCGCGTTAAGCCTTGTTCCTCTACTTTCCTCATTATCCGACAGAACCCCTCGTCGCCCTCTAACTTATTTATATCATCAACACTGTCACCCCCTGCAAGGTTCAGCAACACCAGAGACATGACCATCTGACGGTCCGTCCTGCAGATGCCAGATCCAGATACGTCGATAATCCACCCATCGCAGTCAGTCCCGATTTTCCCTCTTCGATTTCATATTCATACGCAAGTCCTCTTTGTGCCATAATATCTTCACCTCGTTGGTGTTGGATTTTTCTTCTCAGAACTATTCTAACATCCTGCAATTACAGGGCCAACGAGGTTTATTTTATTTTTTTGATGGTGAATCAGGGTTGCGCCGGTTCGCTTGACAAGGATTTGTTGTATGTATTATATTATCAGCTATGAAATATTTTATTGCAGCTAATTGGAAGATGAATAAAACTATCGCTGAAACAAGAGAATTTCTGCGCAATTTCAGCCCTGCCGTTGAAAAAGTGACTGATGTAGATATTGTTATTGCCCCGCCGTTTACTGCGCTTGCCGCTGCATCTGATGAGATACAGGATACCAATATCCAGCTTGCTGCACAGGATATATTCTGGGAAGAGAAGGGCGCGTATACAGGAGAGATTTCGCCCCGGATGCTTCTTGAGGCCGGCTGCAGGCATGTTATTATCGGGCATTCCGAAAGAAGACAGTATTTTTCTGAAGAGGATGCGATTGTTAACAGAAAGATCAAAGCGGCTAAAAAGGCAGGACTCGGCGTGATATTCTGCGTTGGCGAGTCGCTTGAAGAAAGGGAAGCAGGAAAGACCTTTGATGTGATAAAGCGGGAAATAGAGTCGGGGCTTGCTGAAATCGATCCTGAAAATCTTGTTGTGGCCTATGAGCCGATATGGGCGATAGGAACCGGCAAAACCGCCACAAACGAACAGGCACAGGAAGTGCACGCATACATACGAAAGATACTCGGCAATTTATACGGCAATAAAGCTGAAGATATTCGGATACTTTACGGCGGGAGCGTTACGCCCGACAATGTTGACAGCCTGATGGCGTGCAAGGATGTAAACGGCGCGCTTGTCGGCGGCGCGAGTCTCAAGCCGGAAAGCTTTGCAAGAATTGTTTGTTTTAAGAAGGAGAATTAATGGCGACTTTTTTATTGATTATTCATCTTATAGTCTCTTTCTTTCTCATTACAATAGTCCTTATACAGGGCGGAAAGGGCGCTGAATTGGGCGCTGCCTTCGGCGGTTCGAGCCAGACACTTTTCGGCGCTCGCGGCGCGGCGACTTTTTTCAGTAAATTGACTACAGGAGCAGCCATTGTTTTTATGCTGACCTCTTTTTCTCTGGCCATAGTGACTTCGAAAGGGGGATCTATTGTAATAAAAAAGGCCCCTGCTGCTACTGAGCAGCGCCAGTCTCCTCCGCAGGGCGCCACAGGTCCAGTGCAGGGCGTTCCTCCTTCAACTCCGGCACAACAGGCTCCGGCGGCGCCTGTATCGCCTGCAAGGTAAAAACATAAATTATAATAAAAAACAAAGGAAGGCCGAAGCGCATAGGGCGCTTCGGCCTTCCTTTGTTTTCACACATCTCCACAGTAACCCGCATAATTGATGAAAAAAAAATTGGCAAAAATACTTGAACTTTCCCTCGATTCACTCGGCATACATAATTATCCATTGATCGAGATAGAGATTCCTAAAGAAGAGGCTTTTGGCGACGCATCCACTCCTCTGGCGATGCAGCTGTCCAAATTACTGAAAAAAGCCCCACGGAAGATTGCAGAAGACGTCATAAACTCCATTGAAAATAAAAGTTTGTTCAGGAAAATCGATATTGCAGGCCCTGGTTTTATCAACTTTACATTTACAGACAAATATCTGCAATCTTTATTGCAGAATCTGCTGTTAGACGAAAAGTCGTTTCTCAGGGAAGACCTTGGAAAAGGCAAACGAATTCTTGTTGAGTTTGTGAGCGCAAACCCGACAGGCCCTCTGCACATAGGCCATGCAAGGGGAGCAGCGGTGGGCAACAGCCTTTGTAATCTTCTGGAGGAATTGGGCTTTAAAGTCGAACGGGAATATTATATTAACGATGCGGGCAGGCAGATAAAGATGCTCGGACTTTCCGTGTATGCCAGGCACCAACAACTCCTCGGAAGAGATTTCGAGTTTCCCCAGTACGGATACTGCGGTCAGTACATCGAAGAAGAAGCATCGGCATTGTATGCCTTTGCCGGCGAAAAATATAAAGATGTCCCTTTTGAAGCATGCGAAAAAGAACTCACAGACTGGGTCTATAAAAGGATGCTTGATCTGATAAAAAAAGACCTGTCTTTTTTCGCTGTCAAAGATTTTACGAGTTGGATAAGCGAAAGGCAGCTGCATGAAAAAGGAGAGGTTTTAAGCGCTATTAATGACTTGAAAGCCAGGGGCTGCATATACGAAAAAGACAACGCCCTCTGGTTCCGGTCAACTGATTTCGGGGATGACAAAGACAGGGTGGTAATCAAGAGTGATGGAGAATATACCTATTTTGCCTCTGATATCGCATACCATAAAGACAAGCTTGACAGGGGATTCGACATAATCATTGATATTTGCGGGGCAGACCATCACGGCTATGTCCCGCGTATTGAAGCAGTAATGAAGGCCTTTGGATATGACAGTTCCAGGTTCAGGGTAATCCTTGTCCAGATGGTAAATCTGCTTAAACACGGAGAACCCTTTCAGATGTCAAAAAGGGCCGGGAACTTTGTAACTCTCAGCGAGGTGGTTGACCTTGTCGGAGCCGACAATGCCAAATTTATATTCCTGACGCGAAAATCCGACAGCCATCTGGATTTCGATATTGACGTTGTTACAGCCACCTCGGCTGAAAACCCGGTATATTATGCGCAATATGCCTATGCGCGAATAAACAGCATTCTGAAAAATGCGGAAGAAAAGTCGTTCGATATACGCTCTATCAAAGATATAGAGCTGTCATTATTGTCCAATAAAGAGGAGCTTTCGTTAATCAAGAAACTCCTGACCTACCCGATGGTACTCCAGAGCGCTGCGCGTTCATATGAGCCGCACCGGATTACCTTTTATCTTCAGGAACTGGCAAAGATGTTCCACTCTTATTACCATAAACACAAAGTAATAACAGACAACATCGAAACAACAAAGGCAAGACTGGCGCTTTGCCTCGCAATGAAAATAATTTTAAAAGATGCTCTCGGCATACTGGGGGTAACCTCGCCGGAAAAAATGTAAATCGCTGTTGACAGAAAATATGATATATTGCTTAAATATTTAACCATGATAAATAAAACCGATAAAATATGGATGGATGGCAAGCTCGTAAACTGGGATGATGCAAAGGTGCATGTATTAACCCACACGCTTCATTACGGACTCGGGGCCTTTGAAGGGATACGCTGCTATAAAACAGATAAAGGTTCTGCTATCTTCCGCCTTGATGAACATGTAGACAGGCTGTTCGCATCTGCCGGCATCTTCCTGCTCGACATACCTTTCTCGAAGGCGGAAATAAAAGCCGCAATAATCAAAACTGTCAAGGCAAATAAGCTCAAAGAATGCTATATCCGTCCACTTGTTTATATCGGCTATGGCGCAATGGGGCTGTACCCTAAAGACAATCCTGTCAATGTATCGATCGCGGCATGGCCATGGGGGGCCTATCTCGGTGATGAAGGCCTTGAAAAGGGCATAAAGATAAAGGTCTCGTCATTCACCAGGCACCATGTAAATTCCACCATGACCAGGGCAAAAATTTGCGGCTACTATGTCAACTCCCAGATAGCTAAAAAAGAAGCAATAGCCTGCGGATACGATGAAGCGCTTTTGCTCGACACCGAAGGGTATGTTTCCGAAGGGAGCGGTGAAAATATCTTTATTGTAAGAAACAATGAGATCAAAACAACCCCGTTGACCTCAATCCTTGAGGGGATAACCAGAGACAGCATCATGCAAATCGCAAAAGACAGTAAAATCCCTCTCAAAGAAGAACGTTTCACCAGAGACGAAGTCTATATCGCTGATGAAGCCTTCTTTACCGGCACTGCTGCCGAGGTCACACCGATCAGGGAAGTAGACGGCAGGAAGATTGGTATCGGCAAGCGTGGAAAAATAACCGAAAAACTGCAAAAGACATTCTTCGATATCGTCAAGGGAAAAAACAGGAAATACGAATCCTGGCTTACCAGAATCTGACTTTTTATCCGTAAAATAAAAAAGCCCCGCAATTTGCGGGGCTTTTTTTGTTCTAAACGTTATTTCTTGTGGCACTTTTTACAACTTGCTTCGTCTTTCTGACCGAACGCCTTGGTGCCGTTGTGGCATGTACCGCAGCCCTTGTCAGTCCCGTGGTCTTCCTTGGTCATCTTAAAAACGCCCTTCTTCATCTGGAACACCTTGGTATGGCAGTCGTTGCACTTCAGACCCTTGTCAGCATGTGTCTTGCCGTCAAACACGACTTTCCCGTTTCCACCGCCTGCAAATTCTGCGGTCTTTCCAGGAGGAACTGCAAAGGCGCTGCCTACGAATGCAACTGCAATAAGCACTGTTAAAAGTAATACTGTTATACGCATCTTTTCACCCCCTTTCGTAATGAAAATAAGTTTCCTGTTTATTGGAAACAATTTGTGATAACTATAATTATATCCTGCCACTTATTCGCATGCAAAATTTAAAAACAAAGAATCAACTCCATTAAAACATTTTAACAGTATATAATATAATACCGAACATAGCTATCAAGGGAAAAACCGCGTCATGTTCTACTGATTTAGAAATGTCCTATAAAAATAAAATAAAACAGGAAAAACATATATGGGTCACAGCTAATATCAATATTAACGGCTGTATGGGAAGCAGCGGGATATCCCTGATGTGGTGGTTGATGGTCTTGATGAAACGGCTCAGGCGATACCCTTTACCGTAAAGTGGCTTGATTCCGACAACGGCTCTGAGTTTATCAGCTGGCATTTATGGCGTTACTGTAAAACAAACAGGATACAGCCTTTCCGCGGACGGCCTTACAAGAAAAACGATAATGCCCATATTGATCAGAAAAACTGGACGCATGTCAGAAAGCTTATGGGATGGGACCGTTATGACACACAGGAGGCGGTAGACGCCATGAATAATCTCTACAAAAACGAACTGCGGCTTTTTATGAACTTATTTATGCCTTCCTTGAAGCTGCTCAGAAAAGAACGTGTCGGTTCCATGCTCAAAAGGGTTTATGATAAGCCAATGACGCCATTTGAACGCGTTATAGCCTCAAAGCAGGGAGACCCGGTAAAGATAGCTGAACTTGAAAAGCGGCTTGAATCTGTTACGCATAAATTTGCCGCCCCCCCCTGGCAAATTTAAAATCTCCACTGTAATTAAATTTTGACAGAAAGGATGTTGCAACTTTAAGATTATAGGCAACAGAGTCCTTCCTGCTTTAACTAAAGGAAGGGCAATATCAAATTTTTTTTTAAAGGGAGGAATTTATGAATGCAGCTTTGGTTGTATTAGGAGGTTTGGTTCTGTATGTGCTTGCCTACAGAATTTACGGCAGGTACATATCAGAGAAGCTGTTTGAACAAAATGATGCCAACCCAACGCCGGCCGTGGCTATGAAGGACGACATTGATTATGTGCCTACCAAACCCCTGGTCTTATTCGGCCATCACTTTGCCAGCATTGCAGGCGGCGGTCCAATTATAGGGCCTACAGTTGCAATGCTTTTTGGTTATGTGCCGGTTTGGCTGTGGCTTGTTTTTGGAGCTATATTTATTGGAGCGGTGCACGACCTTGCCGCCCTTTTTACCAGTGTCAGAGAAAAGGGCAAATCTATGGCGGAAGTAGCTGAGAAGACCTTGGGCAGGGCAGGTTTTATGATGTTTGTAGCCTTTACTATAGTCTCGCTGCTTCTGGTAACCTCAGCTTTTTTGGGGTTGACCGCGACCGCATTAACTTCGATGGTGCCGTTAGATAAATTGGGCCTTGATTCCGGGCAAACGCTTCTGAGGACAGTTACCGGCGCTGACGGCGTTGCCAAGGCCCAGATAGGCGGTGTTGCTTCAACATCAGTAATCGTTATTACCTCTTTTGCGCCGCTGCTGGGATTTTTGATTTATCGAAGACAAATCAATGTCTATCTCGCAGCGCTTTTAGCTGTGGCATTATGCGTATTTTCCGTATTCATAGGACTGAGTTTCCCTATTACATTTAAACCAACGACCTGGATGGTCATTCTTTGTTTGTATACGTTCCTGGCTGCGGGGATTCCTGTATGGCTAATCCTCCAGCCGAGGGATTTTACTAATTCATTCCTGTTGTATGCCGGAGTAGCCTCCCTGATAATTGGCGGGATACTTGCAGGCATTAATGGTCTTAAAATGGATTTCCCGGCATGGAACGTTGCCCAGGGATCGGCCAAGTTAGGTTCGATCTGGCCGTTTTTGTTTATAACTGTTGCCTGCGGGGCAATCTCCGGATTTCATAGTCTTGTCGCCGGCGGCACAACTTCCAAGCAGCTTGGCAGAGAATCCGACGCCAGGAAGATAGCCTACGGAGGCATGTTGTTAGAAGGACTTCTTGCTATAGGGGTTTTAGTAGCCATTGGCTGTGGTATTGCTTTTAGCAGCTATACATCAATAGTATTTCCAACAGACCCATCTGTAAAATCGAATCCGATTTTAGCCTTTGCCATGGGTGTAGGGGGATTGTTAGATAAAACCATGGGAATACCGGCTGCATTCGGTTGTGTATTCGGCATACTTCTGGTGGAAGGTTTTGTCGCGACAACCCTTGATACAGCTGTACGTCTTAACCGGTATATGTTTGAGGAGCTGTGGTCATTTATTTTCGGCAAAAATGTACCGCAGGCGCTAAAAAGCTATCTCTTTAACGCAGGGCTGTGTGTAGTTCTAATGTTTGCGCTCGGCTATACCAATGCCTTTTTAGTCATCTGGCCTATATTTGGTTCTGCCAATCAACTTCTGGCCTCTCTGGCGCTTATTGCTATTTCAGTCTGGCTGATGAACCGCAATAAAAGGATAATATTCACTATTGTCCCGGCAATTTTTATGATGGCGACCACTCTTTATTCATTGGTATTGCTCCTTTTTACAAAATACCTGCCGAAAAATAATTATGCGCTTGCGGTAATGGACATTTTGTTGATTGCCCTTGCAGTGGGCGTTATAGTTCTGGCAATTAAAAAGATGACAAATATGGGAAAAGCAGTAACAGCATAATATACTGTCTCAGGCAGTAGTCCTCCCCCCTCGGCAGCCAGACTCTGCATAAAATGGCATGGCTTGGCTGCAGGGGGGGGAGTTAGTTTCAGGTTTATTCCACACTTTTATCCACAGAAAAGCCGTAACCGGCATTGTCAAGTCTTTTCTGTAAATTTCTCGTCAGGGCTTTATTCTCAACGGTTTTCATGATTTCGATTATGCCGCAATTCCCTGCATTTTTGATGCGCGTATCTTTGCGAGGAGCCCCGGACATCCATCTATAACGGTAAGCATCGGCTCGCTCATTCCCCTCCGCACAAGATCCTCCAGAAATCCCTTCCATGCATTGAACTCATCCACTACCCTGCTGCTGATCCTCATTACATTCTGATGGCTCAGCCCCTTCTGCCCTATGAGCTTGCCCACAGCTTTCTTCACTATTATCATTGGAAGCAAGGGCATG
This sequence comes from Nitrospira bacterium HGW-Nitrospira-1, assembly GCA_002839535.1. Classification (GTDB taxonomy): domain Bacteria; phylum Nitrospirota; class Thermodesulfovibrionia; order Thermodesulfovibrionales; family UBA6898; genus JAOUFP01. The sequence goes on along the minus strand of PGYF01000017.1, from coordinate 6,993 downwards.
GGAGCAACCCAGAGGTTCTTTCTGGGAAGTGTGGCCTCAAAAGTCGTGCGCTACAGTCCCTGTAGTGTCTATGTAGTTAAAGGGTCCTGCTCCTGCGCTGTTTAAGTAATCTTCAAACATGACGTATGTTTGTCCTTTTTTGTTGAAAACTGTTTAATATAAAAAGCCTCCTGAAATACAGGGAGGCTCTTTATATTAGCTATACAACAAATCCTGCGTAATTGTCCCTTTAAAAAGTATAATATTTAATATGCCCAAAAGACATTTAAAAACTATCTTTGTCCTGCTCTTTTTCTTTGTTTTCCTTTCATATGGATATTCTCCCTGTGCTGAGAAAGACACCGAACATACTGTTCGGGTAAAAAAAATTTATGACGGGGATACTATCGGCGCGGTGGTTGCCGGTCGTTTTGAAAAAATCCGGTTGATAGGAATTGACGCCCCTGAAACAGGTCAGAGACTGTGGGGCAAGAAGGCGAAAAAATGCATTGGATCTCTTATGGCAAATGCTGCTTTGAGGATCTCCCTTGAATATGATATGGAACTGAGAGATAAATACGGCCGTATACTTGCCTATATATGGACTCAGGATGGCCATATGATTAATGAGGAGATGCTGAAAAAGGGGTGCGCTGTCTTGTTTACGTTTCCTCCCAATGTAAAATATGTTGAGAGATTTCGCGCCGCGCAAAAAAAGGCTCAGGAGCATAAGGCAGGTATCTGGGGTGAAAATGGTTTGCGGGAGAGGCCATATGATTACAGAAAAAAGCATCCGCGGAGATGATGGATTAAATGATTCTCTCCTGTTTAATGGCGTCCGCCACCTTTGCTGCCCTTGCCATCTCTTTTACGTCATGGACACGAACTATATGCGCGCCCTTGATAATAGAGATTGCCACTGAGGCTGCGGTGCCTTCAAGCCTTTCCTGCGGGGGGAGACCGCCCAAAATCTTTCCCAGAAAAGCCTTTCGGGAAGGCCCTATGAGAAGTGGTTTTTTAAAAACGGCAAATTGTTCAAGATTATTAATTATCAAAAGATTATGCTCAAAGGTCTTCCCGAAGCCGATTCCAGGGTCCAGAATTATCATATTTTCAGGAATGCCGAACTGAGCGGCAATCTCGATGCCGGTTCTGAAATAATCCATGATCTCCGGGATTAACGCCTCATACTGCGGATTAACCTGCATGTTTTTCGGGGCGCCTTTTATATGCATTATGACAACAGGGACTTTAAATCTGGAGATAACTTCCGGCATTTCAGGGTCGAATCTCAAGCCGCTTATATCATTAACGATCGACGCCCCTGCTTCAAGAGCCTGCACAGCAACTTTTGATTTGTAGGTATCTATGGAAATAGGAATGGATATGCTCTTTGCAAGCGCTTCTATAACAGGGATCGTGCGTCGAAGCTCTTCATCCAAGGTAACAGGCTCGGAGCCGGGTCTCGTTGATTCTCCTCCAATATCAAGAATGTCGGCGCCCTCGTCAATCATCCTGAGGGCATGATCAACTGCCCTGGATTTGTCGAAATATTGTCCGCCATCCGAGAACGAATCAGGCGTAATGTTCAAGACGCCCATGATATGGGTTTTCTTTGAAAAATCCAGCGAAAACTTATCCCATTGAAGTTTCATAATATGATGTGAAATAACATCTAAAGATTTCCTGCTGATTATAATTAATACACCCTGCGGTCTCTGCCGCAGTTCCAAATTTCTGTCATTCCGGCTTGTCCGGAATCTTTCCGGATGGAGCAGAAAATATCAGATGCGGTTATGCCTGGTTTTTAGCGGCGACATTATGTATCAACTGTTCTATATCCGCCCCGTCCATTGTTTCTATTTCGAGGAGTTTTTTGGCAAATTCCTCGAGGAGAACATAATGTTCGGTAAGAATATTTTTTGCCGCCGTATAAGCCTCTAATACTATGCGTCTGACTTCCTCATCTATATCCATAGCTGTTTTTTCGCTGTAATCCTTGTGCTGTGCGATCTCTCTGCCAAGAAATATCTGTTCATCCTTTTTGCCGAACGTGACAGGCCCGAGTTTTTCACTCATTCCCCAGACCGTAACCATCTTTCTTGCCAGTTCCGTGGCCCTTTCAATGTCATTGCCGGCGCCGGTGGTCATATGGTGGAGCGCAATCTCTTCAGCAGCCCTGCCGCCCATAAGGACCCGCAGGGCCTTGATAAGATAGTCTTTGGAATAGGTATATTTATCGTCTATAGGCAACTGCTGGGTTACACCAAGGGCCCTTCCTCTCGGGATGATACTTACCTTATGGATAGGGTCAGTGCCTGCTGTGAGCTTGGCAACGAGCGCATGGCCTGCCTCATGGTATGCGGTGTTTTTCTTTTCTTCTTCGCTGATGATCATGCTTTTTCTTTCGACACCCATCATGACCTTGTCCTTTGCAGCTTCGAAGTCTGAGTTTTCTACTTTTGTCTTGGAATTTCTTGCCGCCAGCAGGGCGGCCTCGTTCACAAGATTGGCAAGGTCTGCGCCTGAAAAACCTGGCGCGCCTCTTGCGATTTTCTCCAGATTCACACTTTCGTCAACAGGGATATTTCTTGTATGCACTTTTAATATCTCAAGTCTGCCCTTGACGTCAGGGAGGGGGACAACCACCTGCCTGTCGAACCTTCCGGGTCTTAATAATGCAGGATCGAGCACGTCAGGCCTGTTTGTGGCTGCAAGGATTATTATCCCCTGGTTGCTGTCAAAACCGTCCATTTCTACAAGGAGCTGGTTGAGCGTCTGTTCGCGTTCGTCGTGCCCTCCGCCCAGTCCTGCTCCTCTGTGCCTTCCCACAGCATCGATTTCGTCAATGAAGATAATACATGGGGCGCTTTTCTTTGCCTGCTCAAACATGTCGCGCACCCGTGAGGCGCCGACCCCTACAAACATTTCTACAAAGTCAGAACCGCTGATGCTGAAAAATGGAACAGCCGCCTCTCCTGCTATGGCTTTTGCAAGAAGTGTCTTCCCTGTTCCGGGAGCGCCGACAAGGAGCACGCCTTTTGGAATCTTTCCGCCCAGTTTCTGGAATTTTTGCGGGGCTTTCAGAAAATCAATTACCTCCTGCACTTCCGCCTTTGCCTCTTCAATTCCGGCAACGTCTGAAAATGTTATCTTGACGGATTTTTCAGCGATCAGGCGCGCCTTTGACTTTCCGAATGACATGGCCTTGTTGCCGCCGCTCTGCATCTGGCGCATGAAAAATATCCAGACTACAGCGATAAAAATAATAGGTCCCCAGGCCAAGAAGAAGTTGACATACCATGGATTCTGGTCCGGCGGTTTTACCGTGATCTTTACGTTTTTGGCGCGCATTGTATTGATCAGCTCAGGGTACTCAGGAGAATACGATTTGAACTTCGCCCCGTTCTTAAAACGACCGGTAACAGCGCTTTCTTTAATGGTGACTTCGTCGATCTGATCTGCCTCAAGCTTTGTCATGAATTCGGAAAAGATTATATCTTCCTGCGTTTTTTGAGGCGCATTTAATAAGTTAAAAAGCAGGATAACCATAAATCCGATCATCAGCCAGATGAATAGACTTCTATATGTATTCAAATTTAACCTCCAAAAATATTTTATATTTTAACACATAAAAATTTTATTTGGGCAGCCCTGCCAACTGCTGAATATAGGATAAGAAAAACATACCATGCGGGTCAGAACGCCGGATATTTTGCCTTTTTACACCGCGCTGTCAAATGCTGATCGAGGCGGAAAAGTCGCTGAAGATATCTTTCTGCCGGGATACTAATCTTTCTATACCCTCTTGAGCCAGTTTTATCAGTCCCCCGAGATCCTTTACAGAAAATGGGGCGCCTTCTGCTGTGCCCTGGATTTCCACAAGATTACCGCTGCCGGTCATAACAATATTCATATCAACCTCTGCGGAGGAGTCTTCTTCATAACACAGATCGAGCATGGGCTCATTGTTGACTATCCCAACGCTTATAGCTGCAAGGTAGTCTTTTATGGGATTTTTTTCGATCAAACCCTTCTTTATCGCGAATTGAAAGGCGTCGGCAAGACAGATAAAAGAGCCGGTTATAGCGGCTGTCCTGGTGCCTCCGTCAGCCCTTATGACGTCACAATCTATCCAGAAGGTCCGCTGGCCGATTACGTTAAGGTCAACTACAGAACGCAGAGCCCTTCCAATGAGACGCTGGATCTCGTGCGTTCTGCCGCTGAGGCGTCCTGTTGCCGATTCTCTGTTGGTTCTGATTTGCGTGGCCCTTGGAAGCATGGAATATTCCGCGGTTACCCATCCCTTGTTTTTATCCCTGAGAAAGGCGGGTACTTTCTCCTCTATAGAGGCTGTGCATATTACCCGTGTTTTCCCGATTTCAATCAAAACAGACCCTTCGGCCGTATCAATAAAATTTCTGGTTATTTTCACAGCACGCATTTCATTGTTCGTTCTGTTGTCAAGCCGCATTCTTAAACCTCCATTTCGAGTTTGATCTTTTTTATATGTTGAATATGTTCGCCCAAAAACCTCTCGCCGACAGTCTTGAATTTCTCCGGCGAATCCGTTACATAGAACTCCCTGCTGATATTATCTCCTGAGGTGTTGAGAAGCGAAAGATTTTTGAGGATTGTTTCGATCTCTTTGGCTGTTTCTATTGCTGAATCAATAAGGCTTACGCTTTCTCCCATAACTGCTGAGAGCACCCCTTTCAGCAGGGGATAGTGAGTGCAGCCCAGAACAAGGGCGTCAATCCCTTTATGCTTCATTTCCTTCAGGTATTCCTGCGCGACCATCTCCACTATCTTCCCCTCTGTCCAGCCTTCTTCAACGAGCGGCACAAAAAGAGGACAGGCGATGCCGAAGACCTCGATACGGTTGTCAATGCTCGTGATGGCCTTTGCATAGGAGTTGCTTTTTATCGTCGCCTCAGTTCCGATTATGCCGATCTTTTTGTTTTTTGTTGCGGCTGCCGCTGCCTTGGCGCCTGGTTCTATTACCCCGATAACGGGGACCGGTACGGAATTTTTTATTGCTTCAAGGCTTACCGAAGATGCTGTATTGCAGGCAATGACGATCATTTTGACTTCTTTTGAAAAAAGGAAACGGGTATTTTCAAAGGAATATCGGGTAACGGTTTCAGGCGAGCGTATGCCATAGGGCACCCGTGCGGTATCTCCGAGATAGACCGTGCTTTCGTGAGGTAATTTTCTGAATATTTCTTTCAGCGCTGTCAGGCCTCCAATGCCTGAGTCAAAGACTCCTATCGGTTTTGATCTTTTATTCATTCTGTATTTTATTGTCTCCCTTGAGTTCTGCTGAGAGCGTATTTTTTAACGGATACTTCAGGTAAAAATGACCGCCCAGTGACTCGATTTCTTTTCCCTCTACCAGTAACCTGACGTCCTGAAAATCCTGGACATTGGAGACAAGGCTTTCATATATGCCTTTCAAGAGCAGGTACTCGGAAAGGGCGTCCCCCTGGAAGTTTCTGCGCACTTCATCTGAAAGGTCTACATAGAGCATCTGCCTCTCGTCTTTATAGAGACCAAGTAATTTGACGTTTTGCGGCAAGGATGAAACTCCCTCTGCAGCCGTCTGTTTAAAAAACTCCTCAATGACTGCCTCTGCAATGGCTGTATTGCTTATTCTTCCAGGAATTTTTCTCTCTGTCATCTCAAGTCGGTTGTTACGGGGCTGATAGATTCTGAGCACAGAAATATCTATTGATTCCGCAAGAGGGCTTTGGGATGCGGGTGAGGGGGGCTGTTTTTGAGGCTGGAGGAAATTGCGTATAAAAAAATAGCTTCCTGAGACTCCTGTAAGGAAGAACAGGACAATAAGCGTTATCCATAATTTTCTATTCATGAGGACTGATACCCTTTAAAACAGCATTTACGAAACGGTCCCGCATTTTCTGGTCGCAGGCATTCAATTGCAATGAGGGATATTCTATTATGACGGCGCTTGCATCCATGGAATTCAAAATCGGCAGAGGCATTTCTCGCGTAAAAACGTTTCCCGTAAATTCACTCTTTAGAGCCTGTCCAATCGCTTTTGCCAGCGCCCTGCTTTTTTCTATATGCCTGCCCTGTCTTCGAGAGAGGCTGTACAGTCCGGCAGGGGCTTCGGCTGACGGTTCATCAACCGTTGCAGTGTATATAACGAAGGCATTGGAGGCAGAGGAATGAATTGAGATGAATATATCGGGTTTTTTGCTGTTTACGAGGATGATCCTCTCGATTATGGATAAAGACTGGTCCACCTTTCGTGTCAGAAACACCTTGGCCCCTTTTTTTAAGAGGCCGGCATTGAGGTCTTTTGCGAAAAGCAGGTCTATGTCTTTTTCTTTTGCATCTTTGGATATTATGCCGTAGTCGTAACCGCCGTGACCGGCGTCGAGGAAAACAACCTTTGCTGCGGCCGGTTTTTCAACAGGCTGTTTTTGTATTTGTTTTTGTTCCTGCTTTGGTTCGGTCTTCTTTTCTGTTTGCGCACCCTGTTCCTTCGAGGTTTTCAGGGCAATTTTAAGGTCAATGACAATCCGCGGGGGAGAAGTCAATCTATATGATTTTACATCATCCACATTCTTCAGGGTTAATGACAGGAAACGATCTTTTACGGACGTATCAAAGAGAAAATCTTTCTGTTTCTTCAGCTCAAAAATGGCGGGGAATTCAATTTTGATGCTGGAAAGGCCGGCGATGATGTTGGCGTTTTTAATAAAATTATCGCCTGATTCCAGGACAACCCGCATGACATTGTCCTGTTGGCTGAACCTCAGGGAAACCTCTTTTTTTTCTTCTGCAAAAAGGGGAAATGCCGCCAGCAACCCTGCAATGCATATTAACCCGAAAAATGCAGTTGAATTATATCGCAGAGACATGAATGCCTTCAAAGTCTGGAAATTCCAACAGGATTTTCCAGGATGCCGTAATACAAGTTACAATCGCTGATTGAATAATTATATGCAGGTTAAAAATTGTATTCCGGCATGTAAAAGGTGTTGC
>PGYF01000117.1 GCA_002839535.1 Nitrospira bacterium HGW-Nitrospira-1 | reverse complement strand
CGGCCGTGCCAAGGCCTTCGGCTGCGGGCTTATGCTGGTGAGGCGGATATAATTATGAAACAATGGACGGTTAAATGACGGATACACATTTAGCGGTTTTCAAGGGAAGACAGATCAGGAGGACACTGCACAACAACGAATGGTGGTTTTCAGTCATCGATGTTTGCGAAGTGCTTACTGAAAGTGCTGATGCAGGAGCATACTGGAGGAAGTTGAAGCAAAGACTTAATGAAGAAGGAAGTGAAGTCGTGACATTTTGTCACGGGTTGAAGTTGACTGCTTCTGACGGGAAGTTAAGAGAAACCGACTGCGCCAACACTGAGGGCATTTTTCGCATCATTCAATCCATCCCATCACCTAAAGCCGAGCCTTTTAAACGCTGGCTGGCGAAGGTCGGCTATGAGCGAGTTCAGGAGATCGAAAATCCTGAACTTGGCACAAAGAGGACAAGGGCTTTATACAAGGCAAAAGGATACTCTGACGACTGGATTGAAAAGCGTATGCGCGGCATTGCCATCAGAGAGGAGTTAACGGACGAGTGGAAAAAAAGGGAAGTGAAAGAAAAAAGAGAATATGAAATTCTTACCGCTGAAATTGCCAAGGCTGCATTCGGCATGACGCCATCCCGGCATAAGAAAATGAAAGGTCTTAAGCGCGAAAATCTACGTGACCACATGACCGATCTTGAACTAATTTTTTCAATGCTTGGCGAGGCTGCTACTACTGAGATCACCAGGACACATGATGCCAGAGGCTTTGATGAGAGCCGAACCTCGGCAAAAAAGGGAGGGCGTATCGCTGGCGATGCGCGGAAAAAACTCGAAAAAGAGACAAAGAAAAAAGTGGTGTCCTCCGAGAATTACCTGACCATACCGGAGAGCCGAAAAAGGCTGGAAAGAAAATGACCGAACCTGTTCTTCCGCCGCTTAAACCCATTCCAATCAAAGACCGCGTGTCCGTGGTCTTTATTGAAAAAGGTCAACTTGATGTTCTTGACGGCGCATTTGTGGTTGTTGATAAGACCGGAGTGCGTACGCACATACCTGTCGGCGGTGTCGCATGCCTCATGCTCGAACCGGGCACACGTGTCTCCCATGCGGCAGTGACGCTTGCGTCTCGTGTGGGCTGCCTGCTTGTTTGGATAGGCGAAGCCGGTGTCAGATTATACGCTTCCGGCCAGCCTGGCGGTGCGAGGGCTGACAGGCTACTTTATCAAGCGAAGCTTGCTCTGGATGATGAAGCACGCCTGAAAGTCGTCCGCAAGATGTACGAGATGCGTTTCAAGGAAAAACCACCTGAACGGCGAAGCATCGAACAATTAAGAGGGATTGAGGGTGTGAGGGTAAGAAAGATGTATGAACTTCTTGCACGTCAGTACGGAGTTACATGGAAGACGAGGAACTATGATTATACGGAATGGGAGAGCGGAGATATTTCTAACCGTTGCCTCAGTTCTGCGACAGCATGTCTTTATGGTATCAGTGAATCAGCAATACTGGCTGCTGGATATGCGCCGGCTATCGGATTTATACACACAGGCAAACCTCAGTCTTTTGTTTATGATATTGCCGATATATTCAAATTTGAGACAGTTGTGCCAGTCGCGTTTCGTATAGCATCGAAGAACCCAAAAGAGCCGGAGAGGGATGTACGGCTTGCATGCAGAGATGCATTCAGGCAATCACGGCTTCTGCACAGGATCATACCTGCTATAGAAGAAGTTCTGGCAGCCGGGGAGATGGAAAGGCCAAAGGCTCATGAAGAAGCCGTGCCGATAGCGATACCAAACAAGGAGGGATTAGGCGATGCTGGTCATCGTGGTTGAGAATGTGCCTCACCGTCTGCGAGGAAGACTGGCTGTCTGGCTTCTCGAAGTAAGAGCTGGCGTCTATGTAGGTCATATATCCCGCAGAGTACGTGAGATGATTTGGTCAACAGTTATTAAAGGCTGCGGAGAAGGCAATGCCGTAATGGCTTGGAGCACGAATACGGAATCTGGATTTGATTTCCTCACTTGGGGCAGCAATCGGCGTGAGCCTGTGGAAATGGACGGTATAAAACTGGTGTCGTTTATGCCGGACAATATAAAAGATGAAGCATCAAATTTTGAGTGAGAATTTGTTGGTAGATTTTTGTTCATTGAAAACTGACTTATAAATCAGTGTGTTATAAGAAGTATGTTCCCCGCACATGCGGGGATGAACCG
>PGYF01000116.1 GCA_002839535.1 Nitrospira bacterium HGW-Nitrospira-1 | reverse complement strand
AAAAAATGGGATGTGTCCCTATTTTTTTTATTTGAAAATTTCGTTTTTAACACACTTCACCACTTTGTCCACAAAAGTCTTGTCTATTTTGCCCACTAAAGAAGGGGTTTCAAATATTCGTTCAGGTAAACGATAATTATCTAAAGAAAATCCTTCCTGAATTTTAAAATTATATTTTTCTCGATGTATTTCCTTCCCAATATTAAGAAGATCGTCAGAAGTGATATCATATCCAGCAGAATAAAGAGCTTGAGCAATAATATCTGCTCCATAAATCCCTCGGGCAAAGAAGCATACTACCAGACTGGAGAGGATCTGACGCCAGCGTTCCTCATTTAACAATTCTTTAGCCAATTTTTCGGGACTAATTTTTTCTTTGGTCAAAATCTTCTGGTCTATACTGTATCCGCCATTATCCAGATGACTGTGCCTTGCCCCAACCAGAAAGCCGATGTGAGCAGCCGGACCGGTATGGTATCCAGCCATTTCATTTCCACCAAAGGCAAGGGCGAAGTCTTCTCCTCCGTATTGTTGGGCAGCATATTCGACTCCCCGGGCCAGGGCCTGATAGAATTGGTTCGGTTGTTTAAAAATAAATTGCACTGCCTTAATAAAAGAGGAATAGTTTCCCCAGTTAAATTTGATGCCATTAGTATCTTTTTCAGAAATAATCCCTCTCTCCTGAGCCTCTGTAGCCCAGGCTAAAATTACCCCGGTACTCATAGAGTCCAGACCTAATCTTTCTATCTGGTCAATCAGTTTTAAGAGTCCTTCCGCATCAGATATACCCAGCATTGACCCCAGGGCATAAATAGGTTCATAATCATAAGAAATCATGGATGTTTTATAGAAAAATGATTCATCCTCATAAGGCTCCCTGAGCGCAGCAATGTGAATACAGCCTACCGGACAGTGAGAACAGGCCAGCCGTCGGCCTAAATATCCTTCAGCCAGCTTCTCTCCGGATATATTTAAGGCTCCTTCAAATTTCGCTTCTTTAAGATTACGAGTAGGAAGTCCACCCAATTCATTTAAGGGGAGGATATTCTCAGCAGTCCCGAGGTCATGGTATTTCTTCATCACCGGTGAGGAAGTAGCCGCCTTATAGATATGGTCATATATCTTCCGATATTGGGTTTTATCCCTGGTAGGTAGAGAATGTTTACCGGATATTACTACTGCTTTCAATTTTTTACTGCCAAATACTGCTCCCAGACCTAATCTGCCAAAATGCCGGTAAGTTTCAGTAGTAACACAGGCATAAGGGATCAACTTTTCTCCTGCTCCGCCTATCCGCATTATGGTCCTTAATCCGCCAGCTGGTTCGTTTTGTCGGATAATTCTTCCTACCGTAAAACTGTTAGTCATTCCCCATAGGGCGGAAGCATCCCTGAAATAGATTCGGTCACCATGAATGGCTAAATATAAAGGAGTGGAACTTGTTCCCTTTATTACCATTGCCCCGTATCCAGCTAAACGAAGAGCTACCGCACTTCGTCCTCCACAGTGGCTCTCTCCCAAATTTCCGGTATGAGGTGATTTGAACATAGCTACAGTCTTTGAAGCCAGAGGGAACAAACCGGTCAAGGGACCCACCGCAAATATAATAGGATTTTCCGGACCTAAAGGGTCACTGCCAGCGGGACATTCTTCTTTAAGAAGTTGGATAGCTACTCCCGCGCCCCCTAAATATTTTTCGAAAATGTCTTCTCTTCTTTCTACCCAATATTTCTTCTGAGAAAGATCTATGTAAAGAACATTGGCCAGAAGATCATTTTTAAACATGTCAGGAATCCTCCTTCTTAAGTTCTAACACCTCATGGGGACAGAATTTCGCACAATAACCGCAATAGGTGCAGACCATTGGCTTGTTGATTTCATCATCCCAAAATATGGCTCCTATAATACAGGCATCTTTACAGTAACCGCATCCTATACATTTGGTAATATCCAACTTTACCCCTCCGCCTTCTTTGGGGACTAAGGCATTAGTAGGGCATACTCTGGCACAGGGTGGGTCAGAACAGGCCCGACAGACCACTACGATAAATCCTCGTTCCATCCCCCCAGCAGACCTTATCCCTATACTGGATCTGGCTAAACCTGCTTCACCTTTTCGCCGGGCACAGGCAAACATACAACTCTGACAGCCAATACATTTATCTACATCTTTTACAGTTAACCTCATAGTTCCCTCCTTATTTTAAAATGGAG
>PGYF01000016.1:16355-29821 GCA_002839535.1 Nitrospira bacterium HGW-Nitrospira-1 | reverse complement strand
GATCTCATTGAAAAAACGAATCCTGAGTGGAAGGATTTGTATGAAGATTTAATATCTGGATTCTCCGGTCAAGCCGGAGAATGACGGAGGGGGGTCGTGCAATGACGGAGGGGGGTCGTGGAATGACACAAATTAGGAAGCAATTCATCCCTGTGCCAAGAGCACAGGGATGAATTGCTTATTCATTAAAACCGCTCAAAACATTTATTTTTCAGGCAATAAAATTTCCTTATGAACTTATAGGTAAATATTAAGATAACCTCTTATTTTTTAATAGAAATTCCCTTGACAACCAAAATATCTCTATGCTAATCTTTGAGAGTTTTTCAGCAAAATCCAAACATCGAGGGAATTAAGATGCTTGACATTGATAAGCTTTGGCTTTTGATTTTGACTGCCAATTTTTTAGGCCTCGTATATATTCTGAACATTATCCTTTTCAGGCCCCTTCTTAAAGTATTTCAGGAAAGGGAAGACACGATAAAAAATTCCCTTGAGGCTGCAAAAGAGATGGGCAGCAGAAAAGAAGGGGGTATTGAGCGCATGAACAAAGAAATCTCTGAGGCCAGAAGCAAGGCAAAAGAGGCCTTTGAGGGACTCAGGAATGATGGACTGGCAGTCCAGAGGAGTCTTCTTTCAGATGCTGAGGCAATTGCAGCAGGGATGCTTCAGAAGGCAAGGGAAGAATTAAGAAACGAGGGAGAAAAGGCACGGAAGTCCCTCAGGGCTGATATTGAAAAGTTCTCCGATGAAATTGTCGGAAAGCTGGTAAATGTATGAAGAAAAGCATTCACAAGTCACAAGTCACAAGTCACAAGTTAAGAATCAGGGGGCAGGGGTTCAAACCTGTATTTTTACGCTATTCACTATTCACTATTTACTGTTTACTATTATTTGTTTCATTTGCCTTTGCAGGCGAGGGCGGCGGTGAAGAAGCTGCCTCAGTTGGCTCAATATTAAAGGCATATATATGGCCGGTTATCAACTTCCTGATTCTTGTAGGGGTCATGGTCTTCTTCATGAAAAAAATGGATATCAAGGGCTTTTTCAAAAAGAGGACAGAACTGATTGAGCAATCGCTTCGTGAAGCGCGGGAGGCAAAAGAACTTGCAAAGAAGGCTCTTGCAGAAGTTGAAGAAAGGCTTAAGGTAAAAGACTCGGAGATTGAGCATATTATCGCTTCTGCCAGGCAGTCAGGCGAAAATGAAAAGGCCCGGCTGATGGAAGAGGGAGACAAACTAAAGGCAAGGATACTCCAACAGGCGAGGACCAATATTGATTACGAGGTAAAGACGGCTAAGGAATCAATAAAACAGGAGGCTGTAGAGATAGCGATGAAGCTTGCAGAGAAAAAGCTGAAAGAAAAACTCTCAAAAGATGAACAGTTGAAATTACTTGAAGAATCTTTGGCAAAGATCGAGGGTAAAAATTGAAACCGGTAAAAAAAGCCAAAAAGTACGCAAAGACTCTTATCAGTATCGTGGGGCTCGAAGATGCGCCAAAGGCCTTAACTGAGCTTGCGCTGATAGAAAACCTCATGGCAAAGAGCGCGGAGTTCAGGAGCCTTCTGGTAAATCCCGGCTTCTCTTCAGCCGAAAGGGAGAGCGGCCTGAAGCAGGCGGCTGCCCGCATAGGTCTGTCGGAGAAGATGGTCAAATTTGTCGGCCATCTTGCGCAGATCAGGGTGATCTCAGCGCTTGCCGAAGTCATACAGGCGGCAACAGCGATCTATCTGGAAAAAAAGAAAAGGGCAAAGGCCACGGTGCTGACTCCTGTAGAGCTAAGCGCAAGGCATGAAGAAAGGCTTAAGGTCTCTCTGAAAAAGCTTATTGGGAAGGATGTTGATATAGAGTATGTCATGGACCCTTCACTCCTTGGCGGTATTCTGGTCAAGGTGGGAAGCGCCATGTACGACAGCAGCATTAAAGGTCAGCTCAGATTATTAAAAGATGAACTTATAAAGGGGTGATTCAATGGAGATTAAGGTAGAGGAAATCAGTGAACTTTTAAGGAAACAGATAGCGGATTTTGAAAAAAAGGTTGACGTCAGCGAGGTTGGCTCTATTATATCTGTCGGCGACGGTATCGCAAGTATCTACGGCCTTGATAAATGTATGGCGTCAGAGCTTCTTGAGTTCCCGGGCGGCGTCATGGGTATGGCGCTCAACCTTGAGGAAGATTCTGTTGGAGCGGTTCTCTTCGGTGAAGACTCCTTTATCCATGAAGGTGACATCGTAAAGCGCACAGGCAGGATTATGTCTGTTCCTGTGGGCAACGAACTGCGCGGACGGGTGGTCAATGCCATTGGACAGCCTATTGACGGCAAAGGGCCGATCAATACTAAGGAGATGCGTATTGTTGACATTGTGGCCCCTGGTATTATCGAAAGAAAATCCGTTCATGAGCCTCTCCAGACCGGTCTTAAGGCCATAGACTCCATGATCCCCATTGGCAGAGGACAGAGAGAGCTTATCATCGGCGACCGCCAGACAGGAAAGACAGCAGTGGCCCTCGACGCAATTATCAACCAGAAGGGCGGAGACGTTACCTGCATCTATGTTGCTATCGGTCAGAAGCGGTCGAATGTCGCCAACATTATGAAGATACTTGAAGAGAACGGCGCCATGGAGCATACAATCATTGTTTCAGCAACAGCCAGTGAGCCTGCCCCGCTCCAGTATATCGCCCCTTACACCGGCTGCACTATGGGTGAGTTTTTCAGGGACAGCGGCAAGCATGCATTGATCGTATATGATGACCTGAGCAAACAGGCAACAGCCTACAGGCAGCTTTCTCTGCTTCTGAGGCGTCCGCCAGGTCGTGAGGCATTTCCGGGAGACGTTTTCTATCTCCATTCAAGACTGCTCGAAAGGTCTGCGAAACTCTCTGATGAACTCGGAGCAGGTTCTCTGACCGCTCTTCCGATCATCGAGACGCAGGCCGGTGATGTTTCCGGTTATATCCCGACGAACGTTATCTCGATTACCGACGGTCAGATCTATCTTGAACCAGAACTGTTTTATGCCGGTGTCAGACCTGCTGTTAACGTTGGTCTTTCGGTCAGCCGGGTCGGCGGCGCTGCACAGACAAAGGCGATGAAGCAGGTCGCAGGAACTCTCAGGCTTGATCTTGCGCAGTTCAGAGAGTTGGCTGCATTTGCGCAGTTCGGCAGCGACCTTGATAAGTCAACACTGGCGCAGATCGAAAGAGGAAAGAGGATGGTCGAACTCCTCAAACAGGACCAGTATGTGCCGATGTCCATGGTCGAACAGGTCTCAGTCCTGTTTGCCGCTACCCAGGGTTTCCTTGACGATATTCCTGTCGAAGCTGTGAAAAAGTTTGAGGAGGAGTTCCTCCGTTTCATGAAAGACCGCAAGGCAGGCGTTATGAAGGAACTGGAAGACAAGAAGGTTATTGACGACGAACTCAAGTCAAAGCTGATCGCAGCGCTTGAGGAATTCAAGAAGGCCTTTCAGCCCTGACAACAGTGATGACTGAGTTTGGGATTTTTGGGTCCTTTACCCATTACCCATCACACATTACGCATCACGATATAGGAGAGTTATGGCGACATTAAGAGATATAAAGAGAAGAATAAAGGCCGTACAGAGCACCAGCAAAATCACCAAGGCTATGAAGATGGTGTCAGCCGCGAAGTTCAGAAAGGCCCAGCAGAGGATGTTCGAACTCAGGCCCTATGCTGATCGGATGGCTAATATTCTCTCAAGCCTTGCAGGCGGCGCTGAAGGAGAAATCCATCCCCTCCTTGCGGTAAGACCGCGAAAGAATATCGAGGTTCTGGTTATCACCAGTGACCGCGGGCTCTGCGGCGCCTTTAATACGAATATTCTGAAGGCCGGCGTCAAACATATCGCCGGGCTGAAAAAGGAAGGCTTTGACGTTGCGATCAGCTGCGTAGGCAGAAAGGCCGGTGATTATTTCAAACGGAGAAATGTGGAGCTGAAAAAAGCCTGGACAGGAATCTCAGGAAAAATCTCCTATGCAAACGCCCGGGAGATTGCCGCTGAGATTATAGAAAAATATACCGATGAATCAGTAGACGAGGTCATTCTTGTCTACAATGAATTCAAATCAGCTATTGCGCAGAAAGTGGTTATTGCAAGACTTCTTCCTCTGACCCCGCTTGAGGCTTCGGAAGAAGCTCTCCCTGTCTATAATTTTATCTACGAACCCACGAAGCAGGAGATATTCAGCAGGCTGGTCCCAAAGAACGTTGAAATACAGATATTCAGGGCGCTTATTGAGTCACAGGCCTCTGAGGAGGCGGCAAGGATGGCGGCCATGGAGAACGCAACCAAGAGCGCAAACGATATGATTTCAAGCCTTACACTCCAGTACAACAAGGCAAGACAGGCTACCATCACCAAGGAACTCATGGACATCGTCGGCGGCGTCGAGGCCCTTAAAGGATAAAAAGGAGAAGGAAAAAATGAAAATATATTCGGGGGTTAATCAATGAGCAATACAGGAAAGATATCTCAGGTTATCGGTGCGGTTGTGGACGTTGAGTTTGAAGAGAAGATGCCGGACATCCTTAACGCCTTGAAGATTGAGCAAAAAGGCGATCCGGCTAAGGGCACACGTGATTTTGACATTACGCTTGAGGTGGCTCTGCACCTCGGCGACGGCAAGGTCAGGACTGTTGCCATGCAGGCAACTGACGGTCTTGTCAGGGGAATGCCGGCTGTTGATACCGGCCTGCCGATTACCGTCCCTGTTGGGACCGGCGCGCTGGGAAGGATTCTGAATGTTGTCGGTGATCCTATTGACAAGCTCGGCCCTGTTAAATCAGATAAGAGGCTTCCTATCCACAGACTTGCCCCTGACTTTGCCTCACAGGAACCGGTCACCCAGGTGTTTGAGACCGGGGTTAAGGTTTTTGACCTCCTTGTACCCTTTGTCCGCGGCGGTAAGATGGGCATGTTCGGCGGCGCAGGTGTTGGAAAGACCGTTGTTATCATGGAGATGATCCATAACATCGCCATGAAGCACGGCGGCGTCTCGGTCTTTGCAGGAGTCGGCGAGAGAACGAGAGAGGGAAATGACCTCTACGGGGAAATGAAGCACTCCGGCGTTCTCCCGAAGGTTGCGCTCATATACGGCCAGATGAACGAGCCGCCTGGAGCAAGGGCAAGGGTTGCGCTCACTGCTCTTACCTCCGCTGAATACTTCAGGGATGAGGGACAGGACGTTCTTATCTTTATTGATAACATCTTCAGGTATACCCTTGCAGGAGCGGAGCTTTCAGCGCTGCTCGGCAGAATGCCTTCCTCTGTTGGTTACCAGCCTACGCTCGGCACTGACATGGGTATCCTCCAGGAGAGGATCACGACAACGAAAAAAGGCGCTATCACATCCATGCAGGCAATCTATGTTCCTGCCGACGACCTTACCGACCCTGCGGTTGCGACTGCATTTACGCACCTTGACGGGACTGTCGTTCTGTCGCGGCAGATTTCAGAACTTGGAATTTATCCTGCTGTTGACCCTCTGGATTCAACATCCAGAATCCTCGATCCAAAGGTAATCGGCGAGGAACATTATGCTGTAGCAAGAAGTGTTCAGAAGGTCCTCCAGAGATATAAAGAACTCCAGGACATCATTGCGATCCTTGGTATGGAAGAACTTTCAGAAGACGACAAGATAACGGTTTCCCGCGCGAGAAAGATCCAGAGGTTCCTCAGCCAGCCGTTCCATGTTGCTGAAGTCTTCACCGGCAGGCCGGGCAAATATGTCAAGGTTGAAGAAACCATAAAGAGCTTTAAGGCGCTTGTCAGCGGAGAATACGATGATGTGCCTGAACAGGCATTCTATATGACCGGCAGCATCGAAGAGGTCGAGGAGAACGCAAAGAAACTCGGCTGGTCGAGGTAAGGACAATGGCAGAAGGAAAACTTCTTCTTGAAATAGTAACACCTCATGGACTTGTTTTCAGTGAAGAGGTGGATGAGGTTACCGCAAGCGGGAGCGAAGGGGAGTTCGGGGTTCTACCCGGACATGTGCCCTTTGTGACGACCCTGAAGATCGGCATTCTTGCCGGCAAGATCGGCAAAATAACGAAATACTTCTTTGTAAACTGGGGTTATGCCGAGGTCGGAGCAGATAATGTCCTTGTCCTTGCAGACAGCGCTGAACTCTCTGAAGAGATTGATCTTGAGAGGGCAAAGGCAGCAATGAGGAGGGCTGAGGAAAGGCTCAGGAAGGCGGAAGATATAGACTTTCACCGGGCTGAAACAGCGCTTGAAAGGGCTGTCACCAGAATACAGCTTGCCGAGTTGAAAAGAATGAAATAACTGAATCATTTATTGAGGCTGGCAAGCTCAAACATCAGCAGCGTGGTATAATCACCAGGCTTTTTAATTATCTCAAATCTCAGCCCCCAGCACTGCCTCTGATACCTCACAGCAACACTCATGTCCCTTACCCCGCCGCCTTTTGCATCGTACCATATGCTGCTGCTGACATGCACTCTCTTGTAAGGACTAAAGTCTATGCCCGCCTTATAGAGCATAATATTTTCCGTCCTGTTATATGTCTGACCAAACGCAATGTTTGCCTTCAGAATATTCAGACTGAGTTCAGAACTTACTGTCTCGATCTTTCCTGTATGTACATCATATGTTGCGTCAAGTTTTATCGGGACGCCTTTATTTATCGCCACTTCCAGCTTGAGCGGCAGAAACGGCCGGCTGCCATTATAGGTTTCCATTTCCTGTGTGAGCCGCACCGTGGCCGCTTCAGTTCCGCTGGTTATTATCCTGTTTAAAAGGCTGAGTTCAATCCGTGAGGTTTTCCTGAAAAGTTCCGAAGCATCAAAGACCTGGAGGTCATTGTCAGAGCTTGCTATAAAATGGTATCTGAGCGCGGGTTCAATGACATGCAAAAAAGAGGCGTACTTCCTGTACAGCCTTGTATGGCCAACAACATCATATTCAAATGCAGTCCTCTGAAGACCCATGGCTATTGTTTCGTCCCCTGAGAAGGAATAAGCCGTTGCCCTGACAGCCGCTCTCTGCGAAACAACAAAATCCTTCCCAAATGAATGTAAGAGTTCAGGGTAAAAATCTATTCTTCCGGCTGATAAACCTCCATCCCTCCACATGTTTGCAGCAGTCAGAGAGGCGGAGATCAGGGAGCTGCCGAGTTTCGTATAGTTCAAAACATATCCTGCCTCAGGCAGTTTCTGGGCAACATCGGCTGTATCATGCTTCAGATCTATCCAGTACTGTGAAAGCAGATAGAGTCGTGAATTTTTTAAAGGCAAATTCAATTCCCCTGTGGATTCAAGAAAACGCTGTGTCCTTGTCTCCAGATGAGAGCTGAATTCCCGGTAAAAATCCTTTTCATTCAGAATATTGAGATTCAGGAAACCGCCATGTCCGTCTGCGGAACGATTTTCATAGAGCCCCTTCAACTCCCAGAAATCCTTGTCCAACTCAGTATCCCTGATATGATAAGCCCACCCATACCCCTTTGCGCCTCCTGGCTCAATGAAGCGGTATTCCATGCCTGTGCCTATCCCCAGCCTGCTGTATGTATCTAACACAAAGGTGGCGTCCCTGTGACCGGATATCGCCCAGAAAAACGGGATGTGCATACCAAAGCCGCGCGAATTGCTCTGACTGACTACAGGCATAAGAAATCCTGTCTGTCTTGTCGTAAGAATAGGCGCCCATAGATAGGGCGTATACATAACAGGGACATTTTTTATCCTGAAGGTTGCATCCTTTGCCTTTAACCTTTCTCCCAGGACAACATCGACATTTCTCCCCTTGAAACACCAGGCAGGTACCGGCGCGTCACAGGCCGTAAAAACCGCTGACGGGCTGTAATACGAGTTCTCCCCTCTTTTCTCTATTTCCTCGCCCCACAGATAAACATTTTTCTTTGTATAAAAGATATCCGCATCAAATAACCTGCCTGTTTTTGTTTCAAGGTTCAATTCAGCCTTCTCGGCTTTTATGGAAGTACCGGCGTCGTGGTAATGTACTTTTCCCACCGCAATAACATTCGAGACAGCTTCACGATAGGTAATCTCATCAGCGGTAATAACAGCATCTTTCTGTTTAATCTCAGCCGATCCTTTTGCTACATACTGCCTCGTCTCGCTGAAATACTCAAGGCTGTTGGAAGTGATTACTGTCTCTTCCGCAAAACTATATGAGGGGGAAAATAGTGAGCAGACAATAAAGAGAAAAATAGTGAAGAACCCTGCGGCAGAGACCGCAGGGCGTCCATTATTTGAATGTTTATTTTTTGGTGTCATTCCCTGAGACCCGCAAGCACACCTTTATGCCCAATCGCCTCCTTTGCCTCGCCAATAGTATAGAACGACCCGGTAACTACGATGAGGTCTCCTGGTTTATAAAGGCTTTCAGCCATATTCAATGCCCCTCGAACACTCTCTGCTGTTTTAGAGGCATACCCTATGGCCGCTGCAATATCCTGAAGCTTTTTTGCAGAAGCTGCCCTTCCATATGCAGGGGAGGCAAAGACTATTTCATCTGCCAGGGGGAGCAGTGGTTTCAGTATCCCTGCGATGTCCTTATCCGCCATCACACCAATAACCATGATTATCCTTCTGTATTTTGCAGCCGGTAATTTTTGAAGGTGCGCGGAAAGAGCCGTTGCTGCAGGGGGATTGTGGGCCCCATCAATAAGTATCGGCGGATTTTCTTTTATCATTTCAAGCCTGCCGGGCCACCTCACATCTCCCAGCCCTTTTCTAATATCACAATCCATATTACAATCCATGTCAGGATATTTTTCCGATACGATCTCGACCGCCTTTATTGCCAGGGCAGCATTGCGTATCTGATGTTCCCCTGCCAGGGACAAGCCGACATGCCGGTAAGCATTTCTTCCTTGATAGTCAAGAGAGACCGCCTCTGAATCACCTGAAGCCCTCGCTGCTGAAAACTCGGAATGGAACCTGAAAAGCGGAGAGCCTGCCTCATCGCATCGCTGTTTAATAACCCCCAAGACCTCAGGGCTTTGCTCAGCCGTTACTACAGGCACACCCTGTTTTATTATCCCTGCCTTTTCCCCGGCAATCTCCTCCAGAGTATCTCCGAGAAATTCACTATGGTCCATCCCAATACTCGTAATGACAACAACTTCCGGCTGAATGATGTTCGTTGCATCTAATCTGCCGCCCATGCCGACCTCAACCACTGCCCATTTCACCTTCATTTTCATAAAATGCAGAAAGGCCATTGCAGACACTACCTCGAAAAAGGTGGGACTGAAATCTTTAATTCCTGAAACCGCTGTCCTGACCTCGCCGGCGAGTTCTATGACGTCATCTTCATTTATCTCCTGACCGTTGACCCTTATCCTTTCGGTAAAACTCACCAGATGGGGCGAGGTAAAAAGTCCTGTCCTGACCCCTTTTGTACGGAGCAGGGATTCGATCATTGCAGAGGTCGAACCTTTGCCGTTTGTCCCTGCCACATGTATTGAAAAAAATGATTTTTGAGGTTCTCCCAGGAGAGACATCAGCCTCTTTATATTATCAAGGCCGAATTTCATGCCGTGCTTCTGGAGGCCGTACAGATACTCTATCGTGTCTGCATACCTCATGTAAGCAGTTCAATAATTTGGCTGATGGTTTTTTTCAGTTCTTTCCTGTCAATGACAAGGTCTATCATGCCATGCTCAAGAAGGAACTCAGCCCGCTGAAAATCCTCGGGAAGCTGCTGTTTAATCGTCTGTTCTATTACCCTGGGACCCGCAAACCCGATAAGGCTCCTCGGTTCGGCAATAATGACATCCCCAAGCATGGCAAAGCTGGCAGTAACACCTCCAAAAGTAGGATCAGCGAGTATAGAAATATACAGGTTGCCGCTCTCGTGCAGCTTTGCTATTGCGGCAGATACCCTGGCCATCTGCATCAACGAAAATATGCCTTCCTGCATCCTCGCGCCGCCGGAAGAAGAAACCGTTATCAGCGGTATTTTTTTCTCAAGAGCGGCCTCGGCTGCCCTCATGACCTTCTCTCCGACAACAGACCCCATGCTTCCGCCCATAAACGCAAAATCCATAATTACCAGAATTATTGGTCTGCCTTCTATAGCCGCCTCGCCTGAGATGGCAGCCTCTTCAAGCCCGCTCTTCTTTCTGTTTTCTTCAAGCCTGTCCTTGTAAGATATCTTGTCTTTAAAGTTCAGCGGGTCATTCGACGCCAAACCGGAATCAATTTCAACAAAACTCCCTTCGTCAACAAGGAGCTCGATGCGTTCCCTGGCGCTTATCCTAAAATGATAATTGCATTTAGGGCATATCCTGAGGTTCTTGTCTATCTCCTTCTTGTATATTACCTCTTTGCAACTGTCGCACTTCACCCACAACCCCTCAGGGATCTTGACCTTTTTGTCTGTTTTCAGTCCTTTGCTTTTTTTAAACCACGCCATATCAATGTCCTTATCTGCTGTAACTTCTTCTGAGGTTATCTGTCACTGTATTGCATTCCTCAGAGAAAGCAGGTAGTTTTTCAACTCCTCGTCAGGCTCCACAACCCTTTTTACTATTGCGCTGCCGACTATAACACCATCCGCAAACCGCGAAATACCGGCTGCCTCCTCAGGAGTGGAAATGCCGAACCCAACAGCAATGGGCTTGTCAGTGACACTTCTTATCTTCGCTATGTGCGACTCAACGGATGAGTCCGGAGAAAGTTTTGCGCCGGTAATCCCGGTAATCGGCACATAATAGATGAACCCTGTAGATGCCCTGGCGACCTTGTGAATCCTTATATCCGTGGATGTCGGCGCAAGCAGGAAAATAGTATCGAGCCTGCTTTTCCTTGAATACTTGATCAGATTGTCTGCTTCATCAGGCGGAAGGTCAGGCACGATTATCCCATCAACGCCCGAAGCAGAGGCGTCAAGCGCGAACCTCTCCTCACCGTATTTGAATATCGGGTTATAATAGGTCATAAGGATGATGGGTATCTGAGTATTAAGCCTTAACTCAGCCACAAGCGCAATTACTTTTTTCAAGGTGACGCCCTCATCCAGCGCCCTTTGAGCAGCCTTCTGGATTGTCGGGCCGTCTGCAAGGGGGTCTGAAAAAGGGACGCCCAATTCAATAATATCAGCCCCGCAGTCTTCAAGTATCCTGATCAACTCACATGTTCTTTTGATATTTGGATCGCCGGCCATGATATACGGTATAAAGGCCTTACTGTTTTTTCTGCGGATCTCCCTGAACTTTCCGGCTATGCGGGAACTCATGACAGCAAAACACCTTTAATCCGTGCGACATGCTGGACGTCCTTGTCTCCTCTGCCGGAAAGATTAACGATTATGATTTTATCCTGGGAAAGCCGCGGGGCAAATTTTATCACCTCTGCCAGCGCATGGGAAGACTCAAGCGCGGGTATGATACCCTCAGTCCTTGACAGGAGTTCAAACGCATTGAGCGCTTCTTCATCATGTGCATAGGTATACTGCACCCGGCCTGTATCTTTCAGGTACGCGTGTTCCGGCCCTACAGCGGCATAGTCGAGCCCTGCTGAGACTGAATGTGTCCCGAGCACATTGCCGTCTTCATCCTGAAGCAGATAGCTTTTTGTCCCCTGGAGTACTCCGACAGAACCCCCTGCAAACCGTGCGGCATGGTCTCCTGTATCTACGCCTCTACCCCCTGCCTCGACCCCTATCATCTTCACATCCTCTGGAAGAAACTCATGGAACAGGCCGATGGAATTGCTGCCCCCTCCGACACAGGCAACAAGGTAATCAGGCAGCCTGCCCTCTGCAAACAGTATCTGCTTCTTTGCCTCTTTCCCGATAACAGACTGGAAGTCCCTCACCATCGCAGGGAAGGGGTTGGGACCAAAAGCTGTGCCGAGGACATAATGGGTTGTTCTCACATTCGTAGTCCAGTCGCGCATTGCCTCATTAATGGCGTCCTTCAAAGTCCTTGAGCCTATCGAAACCTCGTTCACCTTTGCGCCGAGCAGCTTCATCCTGAAGACATTCAGGGACTGTCTCGCTATATCGTCAGTGCCCATATAAATTTCACATTCGAGCCCCATAAGCGCAGCCCCTGTAGCAGTTGCTACTCCATGCTGACCAGCGCCTGTTTCTGCGATCAATCTGGTTTTCCCCATTTTTTTTGCAAGGAGGGCCTGGCCGACTGCGTTGTTGATCTTGTGTGCGCCTGTATGGGCAAGGTCCTCACGTTTCAGATAAATCTTCGCCCCGGCCAGCAACCCGGTCAGCCTATGAGCGAAATAGAGCGGCGTCGGCCTGCCGATATATGTCCTCTGGAGAAGGAGGAGTTCTTTTTGAAATCCCCTGTCTTTCTTCGAGGCATGATACACCTTTTCGAGTTCATCGAGCGCAGGTATAAGCGTCTCGGGGGCAAATCGTCCTCCATAGTTTCCAAAGTAGCCTTTTTTGTCAGGTAATCTTTTAATCGTCAACCCTCTTTTCTTGTCTATTTTAACCCAAAAATACAATTACTGTGGGGACATGTGAAAAAAACTTTATAATTCCGCAACCTGGCTATCTGCGGGGTCATAGTTTTGCTTCACCTGCAAAACCAAGTCCTGTGTCTTGTATGTTTTTATGTCAGGCATAGCTATTTGTTTTTAAGCAGTTTTTTATTTTGCGGATGTTTTAAAAAATTCGTCTGCGTTGAAACTTGACTGCCTGTTCTTCTTTCAATGTCTTTTCTGGTAGCTCCGGCCACTTCTCCACCTTCTTTAGCGTCTTGTTTAAGTGGAATAAATCCTTTTGAATTTTTGTCTCTGGTTATTTTGGTGGTTGTGGCTTCCCCAAGCATTGTTAAAATCAATTCCAAATCTTCCATATGATCGCGCAAATTTTCCCGCTTTAATCCCTTAAGCTTTTTATATTGCGACGGGGTCATTCCGAATGTTGCTTTGGAAATTTCCGCTGTCAAAATTGAATATTCTGTGTCTTCTTTTGCTCCCCGTTTTTTCCATTCATCTGTTAAAGTTTCTCTAACTTCCATGCCGCGCATTCGCTTGGCGATCCACGACTCTGAATATCCTTTGGCTTTATAAATCGCGTGTGTCCTTTTTGTTGCCAGTTCCGGATCTTCTATTTCTTTTATCCTCTCATAGCCAACTCTTGCCAGCCATCGTTTGAACGGCTCGGCTTTTGGCGAAGGAATTGTCTGAATAATGCGAAATATCGTTTCTGTATTTGCGCAGTCCGTCTCTCTCATTTTTCCGTCAGGGGCTTGCAATTTCAACTGTCCGATTTTTTCGGACACTTCAGAATATCCCTCATTTATCAGTTTTTTCTTAAGATCATTCCAATATTTTCTCGGCCTTTCCGTATCAGTTAACGCTTCAATAATATCAATAACGGAAAACCACCATTCGTTTTTATGAATAGTTTTTCTCACTTTCTTGCCTTTAAAAACTGCGATTTTTGTTGTCATGATTTTAATTCCTTCAGTCATAGTTA
>PGYF01000016.1:0-16233 GCA_002839535.1 Nitrospira bacterium HGW-Nitrospira-1 | reverse complement strand
CCATCAGCAAGAACCTTCTCCTTTATTGTCATGTCCGGAAAATACGTCAGGCCTTCGCCGTGGGCCGCCCAGACCCCCAGCACAGAGTTGGCCATGCCTTCGAGCATAATTGACGGACTTTCGAGTATCTTCAATGAAACAAAACGGGATTCGAACCTGCCTGACCTGTTATGGATAAACCTCGGCTGGCCGGTATCGGGTATCCCCTGCCACGGGACCCAGCCCAGAAGGGCTGCGAGCTGACAGCCGTTGCATACGCCAAGACTGAAGGTGTCAGGACGATTATAAAAAGTCTGGAACTGCCGCCATATATGTTTGTTATATTTTATGACTCCGGCCCAGCCTTTTGCAGAGTCGAGAACATCCGCATAGCTGAAGCCGCCGACAAAGACAACTCCCCTGAAGCCTGCAAGCGTTATTCCGGCGTCAAGCAAATCAGTCATGGTAACATCCCAGGGCTCAAATCCCGCAGCAAAGAAAGCGGACGTCATCTCCCTGTCACCGTTACTGCCCTCTTCGCGAATGATAGCAACCTTCGGCTTATCAACCCGGGTAATAATTTCCAGAGAGGTTGGCTCAGGAATAAAGGAAAGACTGAAGGCCGGCCCATTCCTGTCATAGATATTCTTTTTCTCCTCCTCTACACAGGAAGGGTCCCGCTGAAGCCTGTCGAGTTGATAACTGGTTTCTTCCCATATTGCCCTGAGCGCTCTCATATCTTCATCCAAGACCGTAATGCGTGATGCGTGATGCGTGATGAGATTTATTTTGATTCTTTTTTCGGCAGTGGTTTTACCAATAACCTGATATGGGACATCAGAGTTTTTCAGAAGTGATATTATCTCATCTTCTTTTTCAGGCAGATATTCGACTACCATCCCAAGTTCTTCTGAAAATAAAATCTGAATTGCCTCAAGGTTTGAACCCCTAATCCCCAACCCCTGACCCCTGACCCCTACGTCTATCCCGCAGTTTCCTGCAAATGCCATCTCAAGAAGGGTTGTTACAAGCCCGCCATCGCTCCTGTCATGGCCTGAGAGGATCAAGTCCTCTGAAATCAGGCCCTGTATAGCATTAAAGCTGCGTTTTAATAATCCCGGATCATCCGCATCAGGAGATTCGTCTCCAACCTGACTGTAACACTGCGCAAGGGCAGAGCCTCCCATCCGGTTCTTCCCCATCCCAGGATCAATAAACAGGAGTCTGCTTTCGCCAGGCCTCTTGATATCAGGGGTAATAACCTTCGTAATGTCAGGGCATGTCACATATGCGGATATAACAAGCGTGCCCGGTGATTTTACAACCTCTGTGTTTCCTGATTTGTCAGTCACCCGCGCGGCCATGGAGAGGCTGTCCTTTCCCCCGTCCACTGCTATGCCGAGTTCTATCATAATATCGCGCATAGCCACAGCAGCATCATAAAGCTCAGCCCCTTCCCCGGGAAGCTTTGGAGCCCACATCCAGTTGCCGGAGCATTTAATATCTTCAAGGGCGCTGACCTTTGCCCATACAATATTCGTGATCGCCTCTGCAACGCTCATCCTGGCCATTGCAGCCGGGCTTATAAGCCCCTTGACCGGCTGCTCGCCTATTGAGATGGCAGCGCCTGTCAGACCGAAATGGCTCTGGCTGATTACAGCTACATCGGATACTGTAAGCTGCAAAGGACCTGCGCACTGCTGCCGCGCGATAAGCCCGGTAACGCTCCTGTCCACCTTGTTTGCCAGAAACCTTTTTGAACCAACTGAAACGAGCCTGAGGACACGCTTCAATGCATCTTTGACGGTAAGCCCTGTCGGCAGTTCCAGCGGCCTCCGAATGCGCCTTACCCGATCAAGCCTGAACGTCTTTTGAGGCATATGTCCGAGGACTTTCTCAAGATGAAGATTTACCGGCGCGCTCGCGTCAGTCTCATCATGCAAAACTATATAGCCGTCTCCTGTAATCTCTCCGATAAATGCGCAGGGCGCTTTTTCCCTTCTGCAAATACCGAGGAATTCATCCGCTCTTTCAGCATGGATAAGGAGCGCATTTTGTTCCTGGTATTCAGCTCCCCATATCTCAAGCACAGAAAGCGTATTGTCGCCAAGCTGAATTTTTCTCAGCTCTATCCTGGCTCCTGCAGGATAAATAATCTCCTTGACAACATTGCAGTTGCCGCCCGCGCCCTGATCATGGATGCTTACGATTGGATTATCATCGCCCATCTCAACACATGCCCTGATGACCCTGTTCATCTTCTGTTCCATCTCTGCATCGCCGCGCTGGACTGCGTTAAAATCAAGCTCAGCAATGTTCTGCCCCTGAATCATGCTTGAGGCTGCCCCGCCTCCCATGCCTATGCGGTATGCAGGCCCGCCGATCTTTGTCACGAGCATGCCCTTGGCCGGTTCTTTCTTTTCAATATGTCGTGAATCCATCTGGCCGACGCCGGCGGTGAACATTATCGGCTTTAGCCATTCCCTGCGTTCTCCGTCAGGCAGTCTGAGGCCGAATGACCGTGTAAAGCCCTGAATCACCGGCTCACCAAACTTATTGCCGTAATCAGAGGCTCCGTTACTCGCCTCGATCTCTATTTTCAGCGGGCTTGCAAGGTTGGATGGATAGGAGAATGTGGCGTCTTCCCATGGCAGTTCATAACCTGGAATTTTCAAATTGCCGACACAGTATGCAGCAGTCCCGGCCACAACAAGCGCACCCCTGCCTGTTGCCTGAACATCGCGTATCCTGCCGCCGGCGCCTGTCTCAGCGCCGGGGAAAGGCGCTACACCGCTTGGAAAATTATGTGTTTCCGCTGTAAATATGATGTGATACTCACGGGTGGATTTCCTGAATTTTGAGACCATACCCGGGGTTTCGGGGACAATTGTCTCAATATCATATCCCCTGATCACGCTTGAGTTGTCCTTGAATGCAATCACGCTGTTATTTGGATTTCTATCGAGCGTCTGCCTTATAATCTCCATAAGGTTTTCAGCCGCCTCTTTGTTGTCAACAATCAATTTGCCCTTGAAGAACCAGTGCCGGGAGTGTTCGCTGTTTGACTGGCTCAGGTCAAAGCATTCAACATTAGTCGGGTTTCTGCCTATATCATTTACAAAAAGGTTATAGTAATAATCAATATCCCAGTCATCCAGCCCCAGTCCCATTTCCGCATTAATCTTTTGGAGCGCTGATCGGCCCTCTTCTATCAGGGGGACACTATAGGCAGGTTCAGGTTTTATCCCTGTCTCAAAGGTCTTGAGCTGTTCAGGATAAATACATTCCGTCATCCTGTCATAAAACAGTGATGAGTGATGAGTGATGAGTGATGAGTTAAAAGACTCCATCCGGTCATCCGCAGCAAGGGCATTTTCCCTGAAGATAAACGCATACCGCCTTGAACGCTCTATGCGGGTTATCTTTGTCAGGCCGCAGGCATGGCATACTGATACGGCGTTAGATGACCATGCTGTTGTAAAATTCATGCGGGGGCCGACTTCGATAAGGCCGTGATGCGTGATGCGTGATGCGTGATGCGTAAAAAAACTTTCTGAAGAAAAATTCTCCGGTTCAAAGGTCTCGCTGAGGAGCCAGCGCAGCAGCTCCAACTCATCATTGGAAAGCGGTCCGTTTGTCTCAACATAAAAACAGTACTCTGTTTTTATATCCCTTATCTCAGGAGAGATATTCTGCCTTGCAAGGGTCAGGAGGCTCTCCTTCTTCGCGCCGCTCACTACGGGTTTCTTATATCTGTAAATTAATGACAAGTTCTTTCCTGTCCTGCCTTTCCGAACACCCTTTTACCAAATACCCTTGTAAATATATAATCAATATTCCTGAAATAATGCTTCAGGTCGAATATATCATTGATTTCTTTTTGAGAAAGATATTTCCTGACGTCCCTGTCTTTCATAAGCAGGGTCTTGAAATCCTTCCTCGTCTTCCAACTCAGCATCGCGTTTTTCTGGACCAACGCATATGCGTCCTCTCTGGTCATCCCCTTCTCAGTAAGATTAATAAGAACATTCTGCGAATTATACAGGCCGTAGCTCCTGGCCATGTTCTCTTTCATGCGTTCAGGATAGACCTGGAGGCCTGAGAGTATCCCGGTCAGACGATCCAGCATATAATCTGCAAGTATGGCGCTGTCGGGAATAATTACCCTCTCAACAGACGAGTGGGAGATGTCCCTTTCATGCCATAGCGCAACATCCTCGAATGCTGCAACAGCGTTTGCCCTGACAATCCTTGCAAGGCCTGAAAGGTTCTCACAGCCGACAGGATTACGCTTGTGGGGCATTGCGGATGAGCCTTTCTGTCCTTTTGCAAACGGCTCCTCAGCCTCAAGGACTTCTGTTCTCTGGAGATGTCTTATCTCCACTGCAATTTTTTCTACTGAAGCCGCAATAATGGCAAGAGTCGAAAGATATTCAGCGTGCCTGTCTCTTTGAACAACCTGTGTTGCAATAGGTTCAGGCCTGAGGCCGAGTTTCTTGCAGACCTTCTCCTCTATGTCAACCGGGATATTGGAAAATGTCCCTACCGCACCGGAAAATTTTCCAATGCCTATTATTTTTCTCGCCCTTTCCATCCTCTCAAGATTTCTCTTTGCCTCTTCATACCACAAGGCAAATTTCAAACCAAACGTCATGGGCTCTGCATGAACACCATGACTCCTGCCTATGCAGACAGTGTCCTTATAGAGAAAGGCCTTCTCTTTCAGAACTGCCATAAGCTTCTTTATGTCGCTGATGATTATCCCTGCCGCCTCTTTCATCAGAAGAGACTGCGCAGTATCCACAATGTCTGATGAGGTAAGTCCCTTATGAATATAGCGGGAATCAGGGCCTACATGTTCCGTAACAGAGGTAAGAAAGGCTATCACATCGTGCTTGACAACAGCCTCGATCTCATCAATCCTCGCAACATCGAACCCGGCTTTTTGCTTAATGACTTCGAGTGATTTCTTCGGTATCCTGCCCAGGTCTGCCCAGGCCTCACAGGCTGCTATCTCGACATCAAGCCAACATTGGAACCTGTTTTCCGGCTCCCAGAGTCTTCCCATCTCTTTGCGCGTATATCGTTCTATCATAATCTCCCCTTTGTTTGTTTTATTGTGCATTGATTATAAAACATCCTGTCAACTTCTGTGAACCATAGCCGGAAATTTCAACAGGTAAAAACAGCCCCCAGTCCCTCTTTGGAAAAACTGATCATTGGACACAAATAACAAGGGGGAATTTTTTAGTTTGACTATAACAACCCCCTCCGCCCCCTTTATTAAGGGGGAAAATTTTAGAAACTTGTCTGAGTTCCCGGTAACGATCAGTTTGGCAAAGAGGGGCTGGGGGAGATTTTAAGATAATTCCCTGTTCTTGTCATAACGGCAAAGAGCTTTGTCATTATGGCAAAGATTGAAAGACCTTTCTTGTATAACTCCTTGATTTCGTTGATATTTTCTGTTGGCATGTCCTTTGCTTTTATCATAGTGAAGAATTTAAGACTACGCTTAAATAAGACTACGGATCTGTTGGCATGTCCTTTGCTTTTATCATAGTGAAGAATTTAAGACTACGCTTAAATAAGACTACGGAAAGGAAGGTGATGGGAAAGGGATATGGAAGGAGTAGAGAATTAAGCAGTAGGGAGTTTTGGTCTTTGCAGCAGGAGAAGACTCCTGCAAAACTTGTAAAAAAAGAAAGAAGCTAAGGAGGAGAAAATGAAGAAGTTAATTATTGTAATGATGAGCCTGGCAATGGTTATCGGTATATCCGGTATTGCTATGGCCAACGGCAAAGGTCTCGGCATTTCAGCTGCAGGAAGTCCGCATAATTTTGTGGATGAAATAACGAACGGTGCTGCTCCTGTGGTAGGCAGTGAAGATTGGAATAACAGAAAAGAAATATGCCGTGTATGTCATGTCCCTCATGACCACGGAAGGGCCTACAAGCGTTGGACAAATGGTTTACTCTGGAACCACGCAGTTGATGATACAACCACCTTCGTCATGTATGACCACGCCTGGAGCAATACTCTCACAGGCATTCAGTCAGCACAGCCTGACGGCACAGCAAAGCTCTGCCTGGCATGCCATGACGGAGTGATAGCTGTTGACTCCTTTGACAAAAAATCAGGCCCTGGCAACGGTACAGGTACAAAAACGATCGATGGTACTAACTGGAGTTTAGGCTACAAGGTGCCTGGTTATATAGATGGTGATTCTAGTAACCTCAGGGGAACACACCCTTTATCAATCGCCTTCCCGGCAGGAGAAGACGGTGATGGGAAAAATTTCAACCTTACAACCACAGCAACATGGGCTAATGGCGAGACAGTTGCCTCAACTCTGGATAACGGCAAGGTGCAGTGCTCCACATGCCATGATGTGCATGACGCACCAGGAGCAGCTATGCCCGGCACACATCTCCTCCGTCAGTATAATGCAACTGCTGCAATGGGTAATGCCGATTCAGGGGCGTCAAAGCTCTGTCTTACCTGTCACATAAGGTAGAAGTTTTTGCATCTACGTGAAGTAGTAGAAGTTTTTGCATCTTAAGTTGTGTATAAAGGCAGGAGAGGCTTGATATAAAAACCTCTCCTGCCTTTTATTGGTTTACATTGTTCCTGTTTTTAAATATTATGTAACATCAGTCTTTATAAGGAATTCTTAACTATGGATAACAGGTTCAGGACATACAGCTTCTTAATCGCCGCTGCATTATTTATTTCGTTTTCGTTTATCCTGGTCGCCTTTGCCCAAAAAAAGGCGTTCCAGACAGACACTGCCGCCTCCTGCATCACATCATCGTGCCACGCAGCCATGGGTAAAAAAAAGCATATCCATCAACCCGCAGGCAGTGGTGAAGGCTGCGCTATATGTCATGAAGTCCTGATGAAAGGGGAGCATGGTTTTAAACTTCAGACGTCAGCGCCGGAGCTATGTTACCAATGTCATGAGAATAAGGCTGATAAAAAATTTAAACACACGCCTGTGCAACAGGGGATGTGTTTAAGCTGTCACCTGCCCCATGAATCGGACAACAAAAGGCTTCTGATTATGCCTGCCATAGACGCCCAATGCTTTACCTGCCACGATGAAAATACATTCAAAGGCTCTGCGCCGCATACGCCTGTTTCAGAAGGCAGATGCATTGATTGTCACAGCCCTCATTCAACAGATAATCCAAAACAGCTTGTTAAACCTGTCCTGGACTTATGCCTTGAGTGTCATAACAGGGACATGAAAGATACAAAGGGTGTAACATTGCCCTCAACAAAAAATGCCCATACAGGCAAGGGCATGATACTCCACAAACCCTTTGCAGAGGGTAAATGTATAGACTGCCACTATCCGCATCCGGTTAAGGAATATAGACGGCTGAAAGGCAGTTACCCGGAAGAATTCTATACGTCCTATTCCGAGGGTTCTTACAGCTTCTGTTTTAAATGTCATCAGGGGATTAAGAAGGCGTTCAAGGAGCCGCGCACTTTATCGGGCACAGGGTTCAGAAACGGCAATCTGAATCTTCACTACAGACACGTCACGAGGGCAAAGGGAAGAACCTGCAAGACTTGCCATGAACATCATGGTTCAAGAAATCCCGGGCTCATCAGAGACGCCTTTTCTTTCGGCAACAGGACGCTTGCAATAAAATACGAAAAGACAGAGACAGGGGGAAGCTGCGCCCCTGCCTGTCATACGTCTGTAAAGTACGACAGGTGCTCTCCTGAAGATAATATGATCCTTACCACACCGAGAGAGGGCGGGGATGCTGTAATGGAAGAATTGAAAAAATCCTGTGAAAAAGAGAAAAAATAAGGGGGAGTAAAGTATGAAAAAAACCGTTTTAGCAATACTGACTGCCGGGCTGCTTTTTAGTTGCGCGCCTGCTGCAAAAAAGATGGAGACCGCCTTTTTCCCTCCCCTGCCCCAGCAGCCGAGGCTGCAGTTTCTCTACTCGATAACCGGCGAGGAAGACATAGGGAAAAAGCCGAGCGCCCTCAAGGAGTGGCTTATAGGGAAGAGACCCGACATGAAGCAGATAGGGAGGCCCTATGATATGGGGTCGGCAAAGGGAAAGATCTACATATCCGACAGCACATATAATAAGGTGCTGATTATAGATCTTGTAAAAAAGGAGTTTGATTATATAAAGGACGAAAAGGGAGAAGGAGCCCTCATGCAGCCGCTGGGTATATGGGTTACAGAGGATGACATAAAGTATGTCGCAGACGCCGGAAGGAAACAGATTGTTGTATTTGACCGGGACAACAGGTTTTTACGGGCCTATGGCGAAGGAGACCAGTTCGGGAAGCCGATTGATGCGGCAGTTTACGGCAACAGGATTTATGTCGTTGATTTTAAGAAATATGCTGTAGTTGTCATTGACAAGGACACAGGGAAGACCGTTCAGACGATCGGCGGACAAGGCGAGTTCTACAAGCCTACACATGTCATCGTTGACCATAAGGGCAATATATATGTCAATGATTCCTTTGATTTCAGGATCATGAAGTTTGACCCGAACGGAAATCACCTTAAAAATTTCGGCCAGGGGGGGGACGGCCTCGGAAGTTTTGCAAGGCCCAAGGGCATTGACATAGACAGGGAAGGGCATATTTATGTTGTGGACGCCACCTTTGAAAATGCACAGATATTCGACGACGAGACAACAGACCTCCTGCTCTTCTTCGGGGGATTCGGTCCGCATCAGGGCAGCATGTATCTTCCCGCGGGGCTGTACATTGATTATGATAATGTTGAGTATTTCAACCAGTATGCGGATAAGGACTTCAGGCTCAAATACCTTGTATATGTGGGCAACCTGCTTGGGGACAAGAAATTGAATGTCTACGGCTTCGGCGAATGGATAGGACCGCCCCTTCCCGTGGTTGAGAGAAAACCCATTCCCATGGAGCCCGACAGTAAGAAAAAAGGCGATGAAGGGAAGCAATAAGACATTAATCCTTTTGCTGTCAGCCGGGCTTCTAATCATATTTATCTCAGGATGTGACAGACATGCAAGGCATAAAGTCCTGACATTCTTTTTCACAGGGGTGCCTCCCCTTGAAGAAGAAAAAAAACTATTGGAAGAGGAGAAAAAGGCGGCAGTACCGGCAGAATATACAGAGAAAAAAAAGAGAAAACCTTTTCAAATGACGACACAATTCTCCCACGGGCCCTTTGCCTCAGGGAAGTGCAATCAGTGTCATGAAATATCTCAAACAGCGTCTTTCAGGTCTGTCGGCAAAAAAGAAGAGGAACCGGGACAGAAGGCAAAGCCGGACATATCGCAGGGAAGACTCGTGGTTCCCTTAAATAAACTGTGTGTGCAGTGCCATAAAACCAAATCCCGCGAAAGCGCATATAAAGAGGGGCTATGGCTCCACGGCCCGGTGAGCGACGGCCACTGCACACTATGCCACGGCGCGCACAGCGGGCCTAATCTTTACCTGCTTTTTAAAAAAGCGGATGAGCTGTGCCTACAGTGCCATGCGGAAGGTCTTGTATTCAGCAGGGCTGCGCATAAAGACAGGGGTGACTGTATTTCATGCCACAATGCCCATCTGGGGAAAGACAGCCGCCTGCTGAAAACAGACTTTAACGAGATATGGTGAGGAGCAACAGTATTTGTGAAACGTGTACGGCATAGCTTTTTGTGTTGGGCAGCTATCACCTGTATCTTTTTTTTATGGGTATGACAGAAAATAAGGCATATGCAGAGAGGCAATACTACATTGAGAGGCCGAGACTCGAGTTAGACCTTTCCTGTAATTTGGAATCGGAAGATAGAGCGGGGCCTTTTATAGCGACAAAGTATCTCTCTCATGCCTTAAATGAAAGGCTTGATATAGAGACAAAGGGATGGGTTTATCACCCAGCCGTTCTTTTATACAGTCTCAGGCTTTCACCGGAATGGCAGCAGACAATCGAGAAACCTGACGCCGGAAGGGAAACGACAAAGAAATCCTTTTTGCTGGGTTATTCCATTGACATGACATTCCTTCGATACAAACCATATACATTGAACCTGTTCGGCAGAAGGAACCGCTCTGTCCTTACAAACAGCTTTGGCGGCAGGTCTGAGGCCGAGGGTGATACGTATGGCGCAACCCTGACGCTTAAATACAAGGCGCTGCCTGCGACACTGGCTTATGTGCACGCCACATCGGACCAGACAGGGTTTTTCGAGTCAAAAGAAAGCCGGGATGATATACGCCTGTATATGAGGCATAAAGAAAAAAGCAACGACACCAGCCTTAATGCAACGTACGCAGCCCAGGAAAGGACAACGCTGGGGACTGCCGTCAGAGCGAAGAGTCTATCGAGCGGGCTGCAAAACATATACAGGATAACGCCCGACGATAAAATATTGCTTAACTCAGGTCTCTTATACAGGAGGTCGGAAAGTGATTTTTTCAGCGCATCAGGCGTCTCCCTGTCGGAGTCCCTGAACTGGATATATACAAAAAACTTCAGCGCCAACTATAACATAAATTACAGCATGGAACGCTCAGGGGACTTCCACTCCGACAGCAAATCCGCAGGCGCGGGCCTGTCACACTCCCTGTATGAAAACCTCGCGACAACAGCATCTGTTAGCGCATCGGACAGCCGTTCTACCGGCGCAGGGGGCAGCAGCTACGGCGGAAACCTTAATTTTGATTACCGCCGCAGCATCCCCTATGGCATGCTTTATATAAATATCGGGCATGACTACAGGGTAACCAACAGGTCTGTCAGCGAGGCGTTTCTTCAGGTAATAGATGAGTCTCATGTACTCAACACAGGGGATGTGACGTCCCTCAATAATCAAAATGTGGATTTGAGTTCCATCGTTGTCACCAATGCGGATCATACTATCGTTTATATTAAAGACATGGATTATACGGTTGAGACCATAGGAACATTTGTGAGGCTGAGCCGCACATCCTTCGGCGCCATTGCAGATGGAGCCGGGGTCTCGGCGAGGTATACTTATTTGAGCAATCCTGCCTTTGATTCCTCTATCTTCGGCCGGTCTTACGGCGTCGGGCTTAATCTCTGGTCTGCCTTGAGGATCAACTACAGGTATTCTCATTCGCAGGAGAACTTCCTGTCAGGGATACCCCCTGACGCGCTGGGTAACGACACAACGCAGACCGTGGACACGGAGTTGGAATGGAAATGGAGCGCCACAATGCTGCTCTACGAGGATTCCGAAAGGACTTCCGGGGTCTCTGTCAGCAGATGGCTCGCAGATGAAAATCTGAAATTCAGACTCAGGGATAATCTCTTTTTAGGGATTTCAGGAAATTATGGAGAGACAAAATTAAAGGACAGAAACGAGACAGAGAAGTTTTACGGCTTCAGGTCTAACCTTCAATGGAGGTTTTCAAGATGGGCCGGACTGAGGCTTGAGGGCTCTTATTCGAGGGTTAACGGGATTTCAAAGATGACTGTGGACAAGGGTGGATCAGCGTTGGTTGAATGGTTTTACGGCATCTGGAACGGAGACGTCTCCTACAGATTTGTGAATCAGGATGACCTGAACAGTGGCCAGAGTCTTGACAGGCATTCCATACTTTTCAGGGTCAAAAGAGCGATATTTTGATGAAAGAGGGATGAATATGATTAAAACGCTCAGAAACAGAAGATACGCAACAGCAATATGTCCGGCATTGATTTTTCTAATCCTATGCTCAGGCTGTTTCAAAATGGCTGTGGAAAAAAGAGAGCCGCTTCCCGACATTATCTGGCCGAAGCCCCCTGATATTCCAAGGATAAGCTTCGTGAATTCCATATCAAGGCCCGAGGACATGGGCATAAAAGAAGGTGTAATAAAGAGTTTTATCAGGTTCCTTGCCGGTAAGGTGGAGCCTTCCATGATAAACCCCCATGGGCTTGAGGTGGATGCGGAGGGGAGGCTGTATGTGGTCGATAATTTTTTAAGAAAAATCCATGTGTATGACGTGAAGAGAGGCAGGTATTTTGCATTTCCGGAAAAGGGCGCGGACTTTGTTTCCCCGATAGACATTGCGATTGATAACAGGAGGGGCCGTATCTATGTCTCTGATTCTGCAAAGGCTGTGGTTAAGATATTCACAAAAGAGGGGGTTTATCTTGAGGAAGAAATAAAGAGCGGCTCTATTGGAAGGCCTACAGGGATTGCAATAAATGAAAAAACAGATGAATTGCTGGTTGTTGATACAATAAATTCAAGCATCCTGAGATTTGCCCTGAACGATCACAGCCTGAAAGGGATCATGGGGATGGAAGGTGGAAGATTCCACTCGCCTACTCATATATCCGTTTCACAGGACGGCAATATCCTTGTGACCGATTCGCTCAACTTCAGGGTGCAGGTCTTAACACCGGAGGGCGGGTTTATAAAGTCCTTTGGTTCAGCCGGTGACAGCCCCGGCTATTTTTCAAGTCCAAAGGGATCAGCGGCTGACAGCGACGGGAATATTTATGTGGTTGACGCGCTTTTTGACAATGTGCAAATTTTTGATAAATATGGACGTCTCCTTATGTCTTTCGGAGGTCCGGGGCATGGATATGGCGAGTTCTGGCTTCCATCGGGAATATTCATTGACAAAAAGGACAGGATATATATTATAATAAGAGGGTCCAGATATTTCAGTACCTGAAAGAGGGGGAACTTCCGTGATGAGCAGAATATCCAAAATAGGCATATTCGTAACAATAGCGGCATGTTATTTTATTGCCATTAAGGTATCTTATGGCGGCATCCTCGATACAAAGCACAACCTCTCTATGGCAGGTCCCGGGCCGATAAAATCAACTACAGAGGGGGAAGTCTGCATATTCTGCCATACGCCCCATAATGCACGGCGGGACATACCCTATCTCTGGAATCGCAGTGATACAACGCAGAATTATATTACATATGAAAGTTCAACACTTCATGCGACAGTTGGCCAGCCGACAGGGGCGTCAAAGCTATGTCTTAGCTGTCATGACAGGACAGTCGCCCTCGGCGCATTGCTTACGAGACCGCAGGAAATCCCATTTGCCGGAGGGCTCCGCTTCATGCCTGATGGGCCGACCAGGCTCGGCACGGATCTTTCGGACGACCACCCTGTCTCCGTTGTTTATGACAGCAGCCTCGCCGGCGTCAACCTTGAACTTGCCGACCCCTCTGGATTGACCCAGCAGGTGAAGCTCGACAAAAACAAGGAATTGCAGTGCACAGCATGCCATGATCCGCATAATAACAGTTACGGCAAATTTCTCGTGACGTCCAATCAGAATTCCGGTCTTTGCATTACCTGTCACGACAAGGACGGGTGGCTGACGACTTCTCATTCCACATCCAACAAGCAATGGAATGGCTCCGGCACGAACCCGTGGCCGCGCACGCCATATTCCACGGTTTCCCAAAACGGCTGCGAGAATTGCCATATGCCCCATACGGCAGGCGGGCATCAGAGACTCTTGAATTATTCATTTGAAGAGGATAATTGTCTTGTCTGCCACAACGGAAATGCGGCATCGAAGAATATCGAGAATGAACTCATTAAACCATACGGACATTTTGTGCAGAATTATGCGGGCATACATGACCCGGTAGAGGATTTTACATCAGGCAGCGTCCAGAAACATGTTGAATGTGTTGATTGTCATAACCCGCACTGGTCAGACGGAACTACTGCTTCTGCGCCAAATATTACAGGACCTCTAAAAGGCGTTAAGGGAATAAATGCAGGGGGGCAGCAGATTCCTGTGTCAACAAATTCCTACGAGATATGTTTCAAGTGTCATGCGGATTATAATGTGATAACCACTTTGCCTGTTACCCGGCAGATAGCGCAGCTCAATACAAGACTTGAGTTTGACCCGTCAAACCCGTCATATCACCCTATAGAGACACAGGGGGTTAATCCGAATGTCCCAAGCCTTCTCCCTCCTTACACGACAACAAGCAAAATATACTGCGCAGATTGTCATAATAATGATAACGCCCTTGGTCCAAAAGGGCCGCACGGTTCAATTAATAAATACCTGCTTGCTCAAAACTATACAACAACAGATAACACTGGAGAAAGCCCTACTGCATATGCCCTTTGTTATAAATGCCATAGCAGGGCGAGCATCCTCGGCGACCAGAGCTTTAAGGGGCCTAATGGGCATTGGTTCCATATTATGGAAAATGCGCCATGCTCCGCCTGCCACGATGCTCACGGGATAAGCTCAACACAGGGGAACCTGATAAATAACAGGCACCTGATAAATTTTGATACTACCATTGTCCATCCTGACAATCAGGGAAGGCTGTATTTTGAAGACCTGGGGACCTTTACGGGCAGATGCTATTTGTCTTGCCATGGAGAAGTTCACATGCCGAAATCATACTAATGGAGGCGCTCCCATGAAGACAACAGAGATAATAAAGAAGGGTTATCCAGGAAATTTTCTTTTCCTGCTTTTATTTATATATTTTCTCGGCATAACCATATCAGCTTTAATGCTTTATTTTGATCTTTATAGGCCGCTGAACACACATTATAGCGCAGTCTTATCAATCCTGACCGGATTTAAGGAGACACTGCTCATAAAGACAATTCAGATAAATGCCGTCTTTTATCTCCTGATGGCCGCAGGGATATTAGCAATAGGAGTGTTGTATAGCCACAGGATAGCAGGACCGCTATACAGGATTAAATTATATGCAAAATCCATCAGTGAGCCTTTGCTGACGCCTTGAATAGGATGACGAAAAGTTATGAGCAGAGGCTCACTCTGCTTGATTCCAGGATACAGGATTTGGAAAATGTATTAAAAAAGAGGGTCTTCGCGTAATCGTGTGGGTCATTTTATATCTCCTTGAGCATACAGGTAAGGATTTTCAGTCGGAGATACTCCTCGTCGCGTAAACCGTAAGCCCTTCTTTGGATCACTCGAATCTTGTTGTTTAATCCCTCAACGAATCCCAATGAAACTTTATTCTCAGGTCTGCTATAGGCGCCGATACCGGCCCAGTGACGGTCGATCATCGCAGCAAACTTCTCATAGGGGTTCAGCCTTTGCCATTTCAGTGATTCCTTCCAATTGTCGAAGAACCGTCGTGCCCAGCCTTCCGTCTGATAGCTCCAGAGTTGTCCGAAGGATTCTCTTAAAACATAAGCTGTATTGAGCCGTTTATTAGCCCCCAGCAGTTTCTTTAATGCCTTGCGACCGTCAAGCGTGAGGTTCTCGCGGTTCGATAAGAGTGTATACTTCTGTCCCTTGATGTATGACCGATCTTTCCCGGAAAGACGCCCGTATTCCATTTTCCTTATCTTGTCCAATGCATCTCCCAGATGCCTCATAACGTGAAACTTGTCGTACAGGATTGCCGCTTGGGGAACGTTCTTCCTCGTTGATTTCTCAAAGGCTTTCCACATGTCCATTACCGCAAGCTCAATCTTCTTGCTCTTCTTCGGCCCCAATGAGTTGTAAAACAGATCAAGACTCGCCTCTGAGCGGTCCTCGCCGCCAAACCAGATCGGCTTTCCTCTTTCCATATCGCTGACAACTATTCGGTAGGTATGCCCTTTTCGCAGAGATATTTCGTCTATCCCGATTGCCCGAGGCGCAGCTACCGGATTTCTCCGAAGCTGTTCCTGCATGTACTCTTTGTCCAAGGTCTTTACCGCGTGCCAATCCAGTTTCAACTCTTTTGCTACATCCTTGACTGTCATGGCTCGACACTTCCGTCCCACGTAGCAGGCAAATCGCTTTGTGTAGAAGGGATTGTTCGCCAGCCATGGCAGTTTCTCTCGTTTCACTGTCCCGCACTTCTTGCACTTGACTCTCCGTACCTCCGCCTCCATGTATATCCGGGCATCCCCACAGGACAGATCCCGTGTCCGTTGTACTTTCTTGTCGTAGTGGCTCCGATGTGCCGTACCGCAACATCCGCAGATCGTTTTTTTTGGATCCTCTTAAGCCGGATGACTCGGGCTCGTGGATCTCCAAATATCCCCTGTATTTCCGATCGCGGTCGAAATCCGGGGAACTGATATTCGTCCAGTAATCGTCTCTTTTTTCCCATCCACAAATCATACAGTTTTCTTCATCCCTTTAAAAGCTCTTTTATCTTTATCTGACACCATGTTATACTGCCTTTAACTCATCCTTTGACCCACACGACTTCACGATGAGCCAGAAGAAAGAAGGTATTTCTTGAGGAGAGGGGTAAGAGGACCATTTTTCTGCAGTTCCTGTCATAAGGTTGATAAAAAAGGGCATGTTGTTTTAGAGAA
>PGYF01000115.1:1860-5595 GCA_002839535.1 Nitrospira bacterium HGW-Nitrospira-1 | reverse complement strand
TGTCCGGCTTTATATATTATTGTCATTGTCCGGCTTGACCCCCGCATCAAGCATGCCCTCTGACTTGATCAGGGGGTGCGGGGCAGGCTCCCAATCCAGGATTTATATATTATTGTCATTGTCCGGCTTGACCCCCGCATCAAGCATGCCCTCTGACTTGATCAGGGGGTGCGGGGCAGGCTCACAATCCAGGATAGGGTATGGATTCCCCGGTCAAGCCGTGGAATGACGAAGGGGGGTCGGGCAATGACGGAGGGGGGTCGTGCAATGACATGATTTGTGACAAGAATGACCCACACTCTTACACGATGAGCCACAATTATTTTTTATCAGATGTCAACATCATACTTCATTATCAAAACCAGGGACAAATCCCATGTCTATTTTTCGGAGTCCTAAAAGCCCTTGACTTCATCCAAATTAAGTCTCTATAGTTAATGTATGAGAATGGTAAGAGTAAAATTTAAAGATTCAAAGAATGATGCAGTTGGCTTTCTTGAACTGTCCAAAAGGTTACGGGTTATTTGCCTGCCGGATGATACCTACGAGATTCCATCCTCTGCTCTTGCTGTGCTTGATACCTTAAATATCGCATATACAGTTGTTGACACAGAAGGGTTTGATAATGCCATTAGAAAGATACGAACTACTGCTTCCGCTAACATATAACGAC
The DNA here is from genome assembly GCA_002839535.1 of Nitrospira bacterium HGW-Nitrospira-1. GTDB lineage: Bacteria > Nitrospirota > Thermodesulfovibrionia > Thermodesulfovibrionales > UBA6898 > JAOUFP01. The sequence goes on along the minus strand of PGYF01000115.1, from coordinate 4,922 downwards.
GGCTCTCCAATAGATCCCGAAAAATTTCAGCAAACAAGAAGAGAATTGATCGAAAAATTTGGCGCTGTTACTGTAGAGCCTCAAAGTGTTCATGGCATTTGGACGCATGGGAGCAAAGAATATTCAGATGAACTGATTCGTTTCATAATTGACATTGAAACCACCTCTGAAACAGAAAAGTTCTTTAAAGAACTAAAAGAACGCCTTAAAATAAGATTTCAGCAGATAGAGATATGGATAACTGCACATCCGATTCGGTTGATTTAAGGTACTTCAGGATTACATAGTCCTTTTAGGGACACATCCCATTTTCTTGACTATAAGTAGGCCAAGGAAGAATGCTTTAGGATGAGAAAATGGGATGTGTCCCTGGTTTTGCTTTTTTACTGGTTTTTAGACACTATTAGCCTGCCACTAACAAATTTATGAATTATGCTGGAAACATATGTCTGGTAAGGCAATCCCTCGTTTACTGTTTTTTTTGCAATTCAGTCAGGTCTCTTTCGGAGATTCTTATGTTTAGTCTTTTATCTTTCTTTAAAGTGTTTCTTGCATACTTCATTAGTTCTGCTTTTCTTTTTGAAAGGTTTTTAACTGGAACCCATTCACCTTTTTCAAAACTGTCCAATATTTCCTGTTCTTTATTTGTCAGTTTAGTTTTCATTTTTCTCCTCCCAAATAAATGTCTGTTGCCTTTCTGCTGAAGTCCGCACAAGTGATATGTTGATATGTGACCCGCACTCTTACACGATGAGCCTGTTTATTTATCTCTCGTAGCCAAGTATCGCGAGTCTCTCATGCGGAAAGTGCGCTGCATTGTTTGTTACAAGGGTAAGGCGGTGTTTTATTGCCGTTGCAGCAATAAGAACATCGGCTGTGCTCAGCGTTATGCCTGTCTTTGCATATTTTCTCTTTAATTCTCCTGCAAGAATGCCGATGTCTGCTGTTGTCTCATAACATTTAAGACTGTTCAAAAATTCATCAGTCATATTCTTTTCCTTGTCTTTCATTCCTGTATATACCTCAACAATATTTACAGGACAGCAGCATAACAGTCCGCCCTCCATGCACAATCCTTCAAGCAGTTCAGGAACTCCGTCTTTGTCTCTGAGATAGTCAATGATTGCAGTCGTATCAAGCAGATAATCAGGCAAGTTTTTCCCTCAGAGTTTTTTCATTCTCCTGCCGCAGTTTTCGCACTGCTTTGTATGTGCCGTCTTTGCCCCGCATATCAAGATGGTCTTTGTCTTTCCATGCTCCCTTGAGTTTGTTGAGGAGAGATAGCTGATTGAGTCTTTGCAGTTCTTTTTTCGCCGCATCAGTTATAAAACTGCTCCTTTTTTTCTTTCCGGCAAGGCGGTCTATTTCCCTTAAAATGCTCTCGTCAACAATTACATGCGCTTTTGTTTTAACACTCATAGTTAAACTCCTTGTTAATTATAAACTTACATTAACAGTTAACAATATTTTTTATCAGATGTCAACGTCATACTTCATTATCAAAACCAGGGACACTTCCTGCCTTTAGGCCGTCGGACTGCATATTATTCAATCAAATTCGTAAATTGATAATCAGCCGCTATCTGCCCAGCCTGTCAGACAACCACTCAGGAAACTGATGCCACGAGAGTACTTCAGGGGACGTTGATGAATTAGAGTACTTCAGGGGACGTTGATGAATTAGTTGACTTTATCATTTCGTCATCACCTTTAGGGCGTCTCTGGATTGCCTTTACTCGTTACTTGTTACTCGTCGCTCGTAACTGCCTTTAGTAATAAATGGATAGCGAGCGATATTCCCCGTGGTCTTGCCACGGGGTTGGCGAGCGAATATAAAAAAAATATACCTTGTTTTATCTGCGGCTAAATGAGTTTTTTAGGATTATGTGTTTATCCTGTATTTTTCATCCACTTTTTTTCTCTGCGCTATCAACCTTCAAAATAAAGTTTATATGGTCGTCGCAGTGTTCCATTCCGGCGCGATGAAACAATGCGCATGCTGTAATCACAAGGTCAGCGGAAGGAACAGTCTGTCCTGCCTCTCTGCATTTCTGCGCCAATGTCCTTGCTTTTTGCCACACCTCCGGAATAATTTGCAAGCAGGCGATTTCTTTTTCAAGCTTTTTTAATTTTTGTTTTTCATAATCCCCTCTTGCGCCATTCCAGAGTTCTACCGCTACCATGTCGCACCATGCTGCCTTGCCATCAATCATCAGATTCATCACCCGTTCACGCACATCATATCTTCCTGTCGTGCGAAAAGCCTCTATCCAACTGGATGTATCAATCAGCACTACCCCGGTCTTCATCCTTTGTCTTCGCGCATCTTCTTAAGGTCATCCTGCGTCATAAAGTTCTTGAATGTGCCGAGCATTTTCGCAAGGCCGGCAAGCCTTTGCCTCCTGTTGAAATCTTTAAGGGCATACACCACTGCCTCTCGTTTGGTCTTAGCGCCTGCATGCCTGATTGCTTCTTTTAGTTCATGTTCAGGAATATCAATTGTAGTTTTCATACTTTTATATTATAGCAATGTATATTCTAAAATCAACTAAAAAGGCATTTGGCTGTCCGAAGCACGGACAACCAGGCCGTCGGGCATAATCAATGTGTTACAAGACCCCTCACTTCGTTCGGGGTGACAAAAACGGCTATTTCTCGAATCCCTCTCTACTCAAACGTCCTTGACAATAGTGTGTCTTTGTGCAAATCTATTTTATGAGCAAGGCAATTAAAGAGGTTTACGAGGCGTTTAAGATAGCCGGCGTCCCAGAGAGGATAAGGCTACAGCAGCAGCCAAAGCTATGGCAGATGTCGGGCAGGAAGACAGGCTGTCAAAAATAGAATCCGAATTAAAAGTCATCAAGTGGATGATGGGTGTAGTAATAGCCGGTATTGCATCGCTGGTTTTGAAAGCATTCTTTTAACATTTGACGCAACCAAAAAACTTTTGTGAAGAACCCTGTGCCAAGAGCGCAGGGCGTCAAAAGTCAAAACAAATTTATTCTGTCATTCTCCGGCTTGACCCCCGCATCAAGCATGCCCTCTGACTTGATCAGGGGGTG
>PGYF01000115.1:0-1699 GCA_002839535.1 Nitrospira bacterium HGW-Nitrospira-1 | reverse complement strand
GGCCGTCGGACTGCATATTATTCAATCAAATTCGTAAATTGATAATCAGCCGCTATCTGCCCAGCCTGTCAGACAACCACTCAGGAAACTGATGCCACGGAAGCACAATATTGTTATTCGGCATGGAGGATGCCTTGTTTATCCTGCAGACGAGGAGACCGGTATCAGCAGCATCCTTGCCCGCAATTGCTTTGAACTTATTGATTGGATCAAAATGCATAAGCGTAGGTGTTGACGTTAACTTGATCTCAACGGGATAAAGTTTGCCGCCAATGCCAATAATGAGATCAACCTCAAGCCCATCATGGGACCGCCAGAAATAGATGTCCGGCTTCATGCCTTTCATTGCAAAAACTTTAACCGCTTCGCTTACAAGAAAGCCTTCAAAAAGTGCGCCTCCCATTGCTCCGGTTAAGGCTGAAAGGGCATCAGGCTGCTTCGAGATGGAACAGACAATTGCTGAATCTGTAAAGTAGAGCTTGGGCGTTTTTACAATGCGTTTCCCGTAATTTCGGAAATAAGGGGGCAGGAAATAACAGAGGTATGAGGCCTCAAGCACCCCCGCCCATGACTTTATTGTCGGGAGAGATACACCGACCTCTCTGGAGAGTCCAGCTGTATTGAAGATCTGCCCATGATAAGCGGCTGCCAGGCTGATGAACATCTCAAAAGTCCTGAGGTCTTTTATATTCTGAAGCTGCCGTACATCCCGCTCAATATAGGTCTGAATATATGAGCGAACCCACATCTCCCTTTTTGCAGGGTGCAGCGCCGGATCAGGGTAGCCGCCGTTCCAGACAGCCTTCTGGAGCATATCACGGCCATTGACATCATGCTCAAGGATGCTGAAGGGCAGCAGTTCAAGAATGGCTATTCTGCCGGCGAGTGATTCCGAGACGTTTTTCATGAGGTGGAAATGCTGAGAACCGGTAAGAAACCATTTGCCGTTTACCTTCCTGTCTCTGTCAATTCGCATCTTCAGATAGGAAAGGATTTCGGGCACATACTGGACTTCGTCAAGAATCACGGGACTCTCGCCGAAGCGGTCAAGAAAACCATGCGGGTCGGTAAGGGCAAATCCCCTCTCGATCGGATCGTCAAAACTGATATATGCGGTGTTACTGCCGGTCTCGTTTTGGAGAAACGTCGTCTTGCCGGACTGTCTCGGCCCGGTCACGAGTACGGACGGAAATGAGCTTTTTGCCTGCTTGAATGCACCTGCGAGCTTCCGGGCTATATACATAATGAAATTATAAAGTTGTATTTTATAATTGTCAAATAGAAGATCCCTTCCCCTTCTGATTCACCCGTCAAATAAACCTGATTGTTGCAAAAAGATTTAGCTTCTGTTCATTGTCATTACTTTCTTCTAACGCCTGTTATTTTTTGGCACAATTCTCTGCCTTACAATCGCCACCGTTGCTTGGCTGCTTCTTCAGCTTTCCCCCCTATCTCATTTTGCCTCTCCCTGGTTCTGCAAAAACTGAGTTTTGAAGTCATCAAGTGGATGATGGGTGTAGTAATAGCCGGTATTGCATTGCATCGCTGGTTTTGAAAGCATTCTTTTAACATTCGACGCAACCAAAAAACTTTTGTGAAGATCCCTGTGCCAAGAGCACAGGGCGTCAAAAGTCAAAACAAATTTATTCTGTCATTGTCCGGCTTGACCCCCGCATCAAGCATGCCCTCTGACTTGATC
>PGYF01000015.1 GCA_002839535.1 Nitrospira bacterium HGW-Nitrospira-1 | reverse complement strand
TCGCACCGGCCCGTTCGACTTGCATGTGTTAAGCACGCCGCCAGCGTTCGTTCTGAGCCAGGATCAAACTCTCATTTGATACTGATTACTCAAAATACTATTAACAGTACGCTACGCACCTTTTTTAGTTTTCAAAGAACACTATCCCATTGTTACCTTTGCTCCTTTATGATCTAAAAGGTACAAGGGGAAAATACGTTACCTCACAGGCAAACTGCTTCTCGTAAGTAATTATTATAACTATTCCTTAAGAACTTTGCAACTATATTTTGGCCACTATATTTTTACCCGGTGTTCAGCCATTACCCCGGATATTCCACAGCGTGTAACCGGACTGTCAATGTGGCAGAGCTTGCATAGCAGCGGTTCATTTGACATGGCAATCCTTAAAATCTGATAATAAAATATGCAGAGATACGGATCTTTCGGCGCATTCATGCGGACTGAATTTGGTTTCACCGTCTACAAAGTGAACGTAGACGCGGGTTTTACCTGCCCGAACAGGGACGGCACACTCGGACTTTCCGGCTGCATATACTGCAACAACGACAGCTTCCGGCCAAACTCCTGCAAACCCGCGCTTTCGCTGGGCGAGCAGATTTCTAACGGTATAACCTATATCAGGAAAAGGTACAAGGCGAACAAGTTCATCGTCTATTTCCAGCCCTATACAAACACCTACGCGCCGCTCGAAACCCTCAGAGAACTTTATACCGAAGCCCTGAGACAGCCTGATGTTATCGGTCTTGCGATCGGCACAAGGCCTGATGCAATCGACGAGGAAAAGATCAGGATGTTCGAGGAGTTTGCGGCAAGGCGCTTTATTCTGCTCGAATACGGCCTGCAGTCGATCTACGACAAGAGCCTTGCATTCATAAACCGGGGGCATGACTACGCTGCCTTCCTGAGGGCGGTGGACATGACCAAAGACAGAGGCATCCACATCGGCGCGCATATCATCGCCGGCTTCCCTACAGAGACGCGGGAGGAGATGCTCGCCATGGCTGAGGAGATATCCTCTCTGCCGATAGGGTTTTTGAAGGTCCACCAGCTCCAGGTCATTAAAGACACACCTCTTGCTGATATGTACCGGAAAAAACCTTTCCACACCTTTGCCTATGAGGAATACCTGGACTTTATCGTGGACTTTATCGAAAGGACCTCTCCCGGAGTCGTGTTCCAGCGGCTCTTCGCAACAGCGCCCGGCAGCATCCTTATCGCTCCTGATTGGGGCAGGAACAGACACCAGATACTGAGTGACGTCGAAAAGAAGCTCGATACGAGGGATACGCACCAGGGCAGCAAATACCGGCTGCAGTCGGCGCTGCATACCGAGCGCTGATTTTTTTTGCCGTCTGATGTTTCTATCGGGGAACTGTCTGCGTTTTTGGAGAAAAAGGGATTGCCTATCAGGTTTTTATTTTTGGTAATGATTTATTGTATAATAATTCCGGTCCAGAGAGCCCCCTTAGCTCAGTCGGATAGAGCACAGGTTTCCTAAACCTGGTGTCGCAAGTTCGATTCTTGCAGGGGGCGCCATTATTTTTCAAGAGGTTGCGAGCTTTTTTGGTCCTGGATTAACCCACCAGTTGCAAATATGAATAATGTGAGATAGAGGAGCAATCTGTTTGCGGCAATCGGGTGCTATCTTGTCCTTTGCCTTAAAGCTTCATAGAGACAGACCGATGCGGAGACGGCAACATTCAGACTCTCTGCCTTCCCGTATATCGGGATGCGCAGAACCATGTCGGCAGCCCTTTTCAGGTCTTCCTGTACGCCGTGCGCCTCATTTCCAAAGACAAACGCAATAGGTTTATCAAGGTCAACCTCAAAAAAAGAATTTTTGGCGTCGGATGCTGTCACTGCCAGTTTAATGTTATGCGAGCGGAGCCACTCTAAAAATTCCTCGACTGCAGCATGAGCGATAGGGATATTGAAGAGGCTCCCGGCAGTTGCCCTGACAGTCTTTTGCATATAGACATCACAGGTCCCGGTCAGGATGATTACTGCATCGGCGCCTGCTGCATCTGCTGTCCGTATTATCGTTCCGAGATTCCCCGGGTCCTGAATGCCGTCAGATACAACTATGAGAGGGTTTTCTTTCATGGGCAGTTCATCAAGGCGTAGCGGCCTCGAGGCTGCTACTGCGATAATACCCTGCGGTGTTTCTGTTTCAGAGATTTTCCTTAGTATCTGATCAGTAACTTCATATATCCTGCTCATATGCCTTGAAAGTTGTTCCAAAATCTTTTGCCCCTCTTTTTTCCTGCTGAAATCCTCTGTAAAAAACCCCTCGATTACCGGAGTATCTGCGCCAAGAGCCATCTCGATAAGATGATGCCCTTCGATGATAAAAGAGGTATGTTTGACCCTGCTCTTTCCCCGCTTGATATCCAATAGTTCCTTTATTTTCGGGTTTGCAAGACTTGTAATCTTCATGTAGTTCATGGTTTTTTGCCCTGTCAGGAATTTTGACTATATTCACCCCAAAAACGCAATTTTTTTTACAAATGCATTTTTCGGGTTCAGCGCCTTTTTTATTCTGTTATAGTATTGTTATATCACAGAATTCAACAGAAGGGCGGCATGGAATGGGGGTGGAGGCTTTAATGACAAGTTTTAAGGGTTTTATAGACGTCCATACCCATGGCATCGGCAGGTATGATACCAGGGCAGGAAGACCTGAAGATATATTGCAGATGGCGGCGCTTCAGGCCGGCGAAGGGGGTGGAGCAATTCTCCCCACAATTTATCCGGACTCTATTGATAAAATGAGGAGGAATCTGGAGGCTGTCAGAAAGGCAATGGAGATGCAGAAAGAGTCAGGAGTCAGAAGCCGGAAGCCGGAAGTTATAATTAAGAATTCAGGATTTCCCTCATCACGCATTACAAATCACACATCACTGATTTTGGGCGTGCACCTGGAAGGCCCCTTTCTAAATCCGGAAAGATGCGGGTCTCTGGACAAGAAGGTATTTTCAAAACCCACGTTGTCTTCCCTTAAAAAGTTGCTTGCAGGATATGAAGACATCGTGAAGATTATCACTGTTGCTCCGGAAATTCCAGGCGCCCTGAAGGTAATAGAAAAGTGTTCAGAGATCGGCATAAAGGTAAATATGGGCCATTCCAACGCAACATATAAACAGGCGCTTGAAGGCAAAAAGGCAGGCGCAACAGGGATAACCCATTTATTCAATGCAATGCGGCCTTTTCATCATCGCGAACCCGGGCTTGCGGGCATTGGCCTGATTGATGAAGACCTGTACATAGAAGTTATTGCAGACGGCATTCATCTTCACCCTATGACACTTGAACTGATATTCAGCATAAAACGGATAGACAGGATAATACTTGTCTCTGATTCAGTGAAAGGAAAAAAGGCAAAAAATGGCGCTGTTTATAATAAAGACGGGTTGCTTGCAGGCAGCGGCATAACCATAGGCAGGGTCGTTAAGATATTGAGAGCAGCAGGCGTCTCCGATGCAGAGATTATCAAGGCGTCTACAGATAATCCCGCGCAGTATATAGGGCTTTAAGGGCTATGCCATGACCCAAAACATCCACTGGCTGGGACACGATACATTCAGGATCAAGGGCGAACAGGTTATCTATACAGACCCCTTTAAGATAAAAAAGAAGGATAACGCCGACATCATCTTAATCACCCATGCGCACTACGACCACTGCTCCTCGGAAGATGTAAAAAAGCTTCAGGGGACTGATACTGTTATCGTCTCACCCGCCGATTGTGCCGCTAAACTCAAGGGCAACATAAAGGTCGTAAAACCAGGGGATAAAATAGAAGTCAGAGGCGTAACGATCGAGGCGGTTCCATCATACAATACCAACAAGCAGTTTCATACAAAAGACCGCGGTTGGGTGGGATATATTTTTACTGTAAATGGACAGAGGATTTATATTGCAGGCGATACAGACTATATCCCTGAGATGAAAAACATCAAGGCTGATGTAGCGCTTCTGCCTGTTTCCGGCACATATGTTATGACGCCTGAGGAGGCGGCTCAGGCAGCGCTTGATATAAAGCCAAGGGTTGCTATCCCTATGCATTATGGCTCAATTGTCGGCACAAAGGAAGATGCGCGGAAGTTTGCGGAAAAGCTTAAAGGAAAGATCGAAGTTATTATCTTGCAGGAGGAGTAGCGTCATTTGAATGATTGCTGAGGAAACATACTAACTGAAAGTTGAGGTGACTAAATGGCTGACGCAAAAAAGATTGTCAACATTCTCCTGAAAAAATATCCTTCCCCGCAGACAGCATTAAATTTCAAAAATCCCCTGGAACTCCTTGTTGCGACAATACTGTCTGCGCAATGCACTGATAGCCGTGTTAATCTGGTTGCCCTGCGTTTATTCCAGAAATATAAAACAGCGGCTGACTTTGCGCAGGCTGACCTGAAGGAATTTGAAGAAGAGATAAAACCAACTGGTTTTTACAGGAACAAAGCCAGGGCAATAATAAACTGCTGCAGGATGCTTTGCAAAGAATATGATTCAGTTGTTCCTTCGACGCTCGATGAATTGGTGAGGCTGCCAGGGGTGGGAAGAAAGACTGCCAATGTAATCCTTGGCTCTGCCTTCGGCAGACCTGCTATTGCTGTTGACACGCATGTCCTGCGAGTCAGCAACAGGCTCGGGCTTGCGCATTCAAAGAATCCCGACAAGGTGGAGGCAGAGCTAAATCAACAGATAGAACAGGGCAAGTGGACAAAGGTGAATCATGCCCTTATCCTTCACGGGAGAGAGACCTGCGGGGCAAGGAGGCCAAAATGCGGCAGCTGCGTAATTTTCGAGGAATGCAAATGGCCGTCAAAAACAGAATATGCCTAACCCATATTTGTGAATAATCCGGAGTAGAATATCAGCTAAAAAATCCGCTCCAATACTATACCCCACCTTATTCCTGGACGATTTGCCTGGAATTTATGAATTATGTGTATTGCTTATGACTTTATAAATAAAAAAAAATTTACTAACATAATGAAATTATGTTAAAGTTTAAAACTTTACCGGAGTTTTTTAACTAACAGCGTGTGAAGAACCCTGTGCCAAGAGCCCTTTTTCTGGATTGCCCGATCAAGTCGGGCAATGACACAAATTAGGAAGCAATTCATCCCTGTGCCAAGAGCACAGGGAGTTCTTGCTTATTCATTAACCTTGGCTTGAAAGAATTGCACGAAATTCAGGATTAGAAAGGAGTATCTGATGCTTATTATAGGAGAGAAGTTGAGCATTATAGCCAAGAGGGTGAGAGAGGCCATGATGAAGAAAGACAAAGGCCCGATACAGGAGATTGCAACGGCACAGTGGAAGGCCGGGGCAGGAATAATTGACGCAAATATCGGTCCTGCTGAAGACGGCGGTGAAGATATGATGCAGTGGATGGTTACGACCATACAGGAGGTTGTGCCGCTGCCTGTATGTCTTGATACAACAAACGCATCTGCTATTGAGGCAGGACTAAAGGTGCACAACAGTGAATGGGGCAAGGCCCTTATAAATTCCACATCAAACGACCCTGAACGGTTTCCGATCCTTGAACTTGCCGCAAAATACAACTCTCAGGTTATCGGCCTGACAGTCGGCAAAGGCGGACTGCCTGCTGACGCTGAGGAAAGGTGTGGAATTGCGGCTGAGATTATGGCAAGGGCAATGGAATATGGCGTTAGCCTTGAAGATATTTACCTGGACCCGCTTGTCCTTCAGATAGCTACAACGCAGGACCAGGCCATCAAGGTGGTAAAGGCAGTCAGGATGTTTCAGGAACTGAATGACCCGCCGATGAAGACAGTCGTTGGTCTCAGCAATATCTCCAATGGTTGTCCCAAAGCGCTCAGACCAATTCTGAACAGCTATATGCTTGGGCTTCTCATGTATGAGGGACTGACTGCCGCCATTGCAGACCCTCTTGAAAAGGAGATTATGACTACAGTCAAGACAATAGATGTTATAATGGGCAATACCTTGTATGCCCATTCATATTTGGAAATGTAAAAAGACCGTGATAAAGAAAAAGAATAAGTCATATAAGACGTATATGACTTATATTTGTTTTTTAGGAGGTTAATATGGCTTTTACACCAACCAGGGAGACATACTCGGGCAAGGTATATCCGGTCACTGTCGGGACAGGCGACAGTGCAATTACTTTTGGCGGTGAGAATGTCCTGCCCTTCAATTCTTTTGAGGGATCTACGCCCAACAGGCCGCTCGTAGCGTTTGAGATACAGGATGTTCCGCCTTCAGACTGGCCTGAGAATGTACAAAAACCATTTGCCGGTGTTTCTGATGACCCGGTGAAATGGGCGAAATATTGCCAGGATGAACTTAAGGCAAAGGCAATCGCCTTACGGTTGATCGGCACGCATCCTGACCGTGAGAACCGTTCTCCGGAAGATGCTGTGAAAACAGTAAAGGACGTGCTGGCTGCTATCCATATACCGCTTATCATACTCGGCAGTAACCACGCTGAGAAGGACTCCTCTGTGCTTATTGCGGCGGCTGAGGCTGCAAAGGACCGGAACTGCATCATAGGAAAGGCCCAGGAGGCCAACTATAAGACAATTGCTGCCGCTGCCATGGCCAACAACCATAAATTAATAGCTATGTCTGAACTCGATATAAACCTCTCAAAGCAGTTGAATATCCTTATTACCCAGATGGGATTTGACAAGGAAAGAGTGATAACAGACCCGATGTGTTCAGCCCTGGGATACGGCCTCGAATATACCTATTCTGTTATGGAAAGAATTCGGCTTGCCGCCCTTACCCAAAACGACGTCACGATGCAGCAGCCTATGCTGGGCGATGTTGGGATGTATGTATGGAAAATCAAGGAGACTACAGCATCGGAAGCAGACCTTCCGCAGTGGGGCGCCTCTGAAGAGAGAGGCATTGCGTGGGAGGCTGAAACAGCAACCGCACTTCTTGTTGCGGGCGCAGAACTACTGATTATGCGGCATCCAAGGGCTGTTGAGGCAGTAGAAAAGATAATAGAAGAACTTATATAGCGTGATGAGTGATGCGTAATGAGTGAAAAAATCTTCAAACCCATTACTCATTACGCATAATTAAGGAGGAAAAATATGGCTTTATCAGGCATTGAAATATTCAAGCTGTTACCAAAGACAAACTGCAAAAAGTGCGGACATCCCACCTGTCTGGCCTTTGCCATGAAACTTGCTCAGAGACAGGCTTCCCTTGAAGCCTGCCCTGATGTCTCTGAGGAGGCAAAGAAGATACTCGGTGAGGCCTCCGCCCCTCCGGTAAGGCCGGTGACCTTCGGCACAGGGGACAAGGCAGTCAAGCTGGGTGAAGAGACAGTGCTCTTCAGACATGATAAAAAATTCGTGAACCCCTGTGCCTTTGCGATTGAGGTGAAAGATACTCTTTCAGATGATGAGGTATCAAACCTCTGCGGCCAGGTGGTGAACTCGGAGATAGACAGGGTAGGACAGAAACTGAGGATTGACGCAATCATGATCACCAATGCCTCAGGCGATGCAGGCAGGCTCGAGGCAGCAGCGAAGGTTGTCGCGGCGAAGGCCCCTGGAGTTCCGGTAATCATTTATACGGAAAATCCGCAGGCTGCAGAGGCTGCGATAAGGCTTTTCGCCGACAAAAGACCCATACTCTACGGCGCTGACGCATCCAATGCAGAGGCGATGGCTGCCATAGCAAAGAACAACAAGGCCATTCTCGGCGTTGTTGCAAACGGTCTTAACGAACTCTCTGACCTTACGGAAAAGGTAAAGGGGCTGGGCGTTGAGGATATGGTAATTGACTCAGGCGCGCGGAAGGCAAAAGATATTATCGCAAACAATACCCTGATACGAAGGGCGGCAACGAAAAAGAATTTCAAGCCGCTCGGATACCCAATAATCAATTTTATGCAGCGCCCGGACAGCCTTTACGAGACCCTCCTTGCGGGAATCGGCGTGACCAAATACGCATCTATTGTCGTTATGAGCAGCATAGAGAAATGGAAAAACCTTGCGCTCTTTACCTTGAGACAGAACATTTACACAGACCCCCAGGTCCCGATGCAGGTAGAGCAGAAGATCTACAATATCGGAGAACCGAAGCCGGAGTCGCCTTTCATGATTACCACCAACTTCTCCCTGACATACTTTATTGTCTCGGGTGAGATTGAAAACAGCAAGGTGCCGTGCAGGCTCGCTGTCATGGACTGTGAAGGTCTCTCTGTATTGACTGCATGGGCTGCGGGCAAATTTACGGCTACAAAGATAGCCCAGTTCATAACCGATAGCGGCATTGAAAAGGAGATGGCGAATAAGGAATTGATTCTGCCGGGGTATGTGGCAATACTTAGCGGTTCCATAGAAGACAAACTGCCCGGGTGGAAGGTAACGGTTGGGCCGCGTGAAGCAAATGCATTGCCTGCATTTTTAAAAACAAGAAATTAGTTGTCGAGTTTATTGAGTTGGTTGAGTCCATTGTGTTAACTCTACGAACCCTATAAACTGATCGACGCTGCAAACTCTATAAAACTCTTTGTTGGGAGGTCAGGATGTCCAAAATAATAGCAACAGCGGTTATAAGAGGAACTAACACTCTTGTAAAACGTGCAGATGAGATGTTGCAAAAGGCTATAGCAGCGCACGGTGAAAATTATGTTTTTGAATTTCCTGATACTGCATTTTATCTCCCGATGATATATGCGATGACGGGTTTCCCTGTCAAGACTATCGGAGATATGAAAAAAGCCCTTGGTTTTGCCGTGGAGCTTCTTCATGACGAACCCGAGGAAAAACTTTGGAAGCCTTATCTGGGAGAAACACTTGATTCAGGTATGGCAACACTTTTTGCAGAGGAAATCATGCTGGCCCTCCGTTATATCGAGGGGCTTGAACCTGTCAAAGACCCGGAGACCGGTTTTGAGTATAACGGGTTTATCACAGATACAATACAGCGTAACCTCGGCATCAAGCTTGTTGACGGCACAATGCCGGGCTTTGCCGCGATTATCGGCGCTGCGCCTGATGACGAAACTGCTGTCAGGATCGTCAGGGAAATTCAGGAAAAAAATATCCTCACCTTCCTCTCAGGTCATTCCAAAGACGGCAACAGTGTCACTAAACAACTGCTGAGGCAGGGTGTTGCGCTGGGATGGGAGACAAGGATTGTCCCTCTCGGTCCTGATACAGAACATACACTTTATGCAGCAGACTGGGCGATCAGGGCTTCATTGATATTCGGCAATAAAAAGCCGGGAGACTTCAAGGAACATCTCAAATACCAGAAAGACCGGGTCTTTGCCTTTGCCATAGTCCTCGGAGAGCTTGATGACATCATATGGGCTACAGGCGCAGGCGCAATCAACATGGGCTTTCCTGCAATTGCGGATACGGACGTCCCTGTCATACACCCGACAGGCGTCTGCATATATGAAGAGGTTGACAAGGAATTCGACCACTCAAAGATTGTGCAGAAGGCTATCGAGGTCAGGGGGCTTAAGATCGTTGTTGAGAAACCGCCGATCCCTGTTGCATACGGGCCTGCGTTTGAGGGAGAGAGGATCAGGAAAGAAGACATGTTTATTGAGTTTGGCGGCCAGCGGACCCCTGCATTTGAGTGGGTCAGGACAAAGGAACTCGAAGAGATAGAAGACAACAAAATTATTATTGTCGGTGAGAACTGGCAGGAGAGGTTTGAAAAAGGCGGTATGATGCCTCTCGGCATGGTAATTGACGTTGCCGGAAGAAAGATGCAGAAGGACTTTGAATCAGTTATTGAGAGAAAGATACACCATAACCTCAACGAGGCCCAGGGGCTCTGGCATATGGGTCAGCGTGATATCAACTGGATAAGGATAAGCAACCAGGCAAAAAAGGACGGTCTTACACTGGAGCATATCGGTGTTATCCAGGCGACTATGTCACATGCCCGGTTTAAATCGATTGTAGACAAGGTGCAGATAACGCTTTATGTTGACGAAAAGGATGTGCTTGCAATGCAGGAAGAGGCGCGGAAGTCATATAAGGAGCGTGACCAGAGAGTGGGCAGCATGACAGACGAATCAGTCGATACGTTCTATTCCTGTCTGCTCTGCCAGTCATTTGCGCCAAGCCATACATGCGTTATAACCCCTGAGAGGCTCGGACTCTGCGGCGCTTACAACTGGCTTGATGGAAAGGCCGCCTTTGAGATCGATCCGACTGGCGGCAACCAGCCGATTAAAAAGGGAGAGGTTTTAGACACTCAGAAGGGCCGCTGGACCGGAGTTGATGAATATATCAAGACTGCCTCCGGCGGCGCAGTCGATACAATGAACGCTTATACAATTATGGACAACCCCATGACGTCGTGCGGATGTTTTGAGTGCATCGTTGCTATTGTGCCTGAGGCAAACGGAGTCATGCTTGTTCAACGCGGGCATACCGGCATGACCCCTGCCGGCATGAAATTTTCTACTCTTGCAGGCAGTGTCGGCGGCGGGGTGCAGGCGCCGGGGTTTATGGGCATCGGAAGAAACTTTATAACGAGCAAGAAGTTTCTTTTTGGCGACGGAGGCATAAAAAGGGTAGTATGGATGACCAAGAACCTGAAGGAAAGTCTGAAGGACGCCTTTAATCAGAGGGCCGCAGAGGCAGGCGCTCCTGACCTTCTTGATAAGATTGCAGACGAAACAAATGCTGAGGATTCGGAGAAACTGCTTGAGTTTCTCTCAAGCGTGGGACATCCTGCGCTTGAAATGGAATCCATGTTTTAAAGACGGGGGTTAGTAGTCAGGGGTTAGGGGTTAGTATGAGACCAATCCCCAATCCCTAATCCCAAATAACAAATAAGGGAGGATATATGTCACAGAATATAAAAAGTGACGCCAGCGGCGCGGAAAAGATCATAAAGTGGGGTGAAGCCCATAAGATGGAGACCTGTTTTGACAGGGCTGAGAAACTGAAGCCCTGCCCGATCGGCGCGGTTGGAGCCTGTTGCAAGGTATGTCATATGGGTCCCTGCAGGCTTGTTGGGAAAAATGCGGAGGAAGAGGCAAGGGGCGTATGCGGAGCAACGCTTGCGACTGTTGCCGCAAGGAACTTCCTCAGGATGATAGCAGCAGGGACTGCTGCGCACTCCGACCATGCGCGCGGCATGGCCTTTACCCTCCTTGCCGTGGCAACCGGTGAGGCAAAAGACTTCAGGATCACGGACGTCAGAAAGCTCTATCGGGTTGCCGGATATCTGAATATTGAGTTTGAAGGCCGGGAAGTGAATGCTGTTGCAAAAGATGTGGCTGAAAGGCTGATAGAAGACTTCGGCAGACAAAAGGGTGAGGGCAACTTCATAACAAGGGCCCCAAAAAAGACTCAGGAACGCTGGAGAAAGTGGGGAATCGTCCCCCGCGGCGTTGACAGAGAGGTCTGTGAAACAATGCATCGCACCAATATCGGCGTTGACCATGATCCTGATCATCTCCTGACACAGGGGTTGAGGACAGCGCTTGCCGACGGCTGGATGGGCAGTATGATATCCACTGATGTGTCCGACATACTCTTCGGCACTCCGAAACCGATAAAGGCAGAAGCAAGCTTCGGCATATTCAAAGAGAATGAGGTCAATATCATTGTCCACGGCCATGAACCGCTGCTTGCCGAGATACTGGTTGATGTTGTGGGTGAGCCTGAAATGGCCGCATATGCAAAGACAAAGGGAGCTCAGGGGATTAACCTCGGCGGTATGTGCTGTACTGCAAATGAGGTGCTGATGAGGCACGGCATACCAACTGCCGGTGGTTTCACAAACCAGGAACTCGGGATCATGACCGGACTCATAGATGCGATGACGGTTGACGTACAGTGCATCATGCCTGCTATTGCGGAGC
Source organism: Nitrospira bacterium HGW-Nitrospira-1 (assembly GCA_002839535.1). Classification (GTDB taxonomy): domain Bacteria; phylum Nitrospirota; class Thermodesulfovibrionia; order Thermodesulfovibrionales; family UBA6898; genus JAOUFP01. Next base: position 14,382 of record PGYF01000015.1, on the reverse strand, counting down.
TTTCGAAGAAGTTCCATACAAAAGTAATCACCACTTCTGAGAAGGCGAAGATGCAGGGCGCAATACATATAGAGTTTGATGAGCACAGGGCAAAGGAAACAGCCAGGGAGATTGTCAAGCTCGCCATAGATAATTTCCCCAACAGAAAGGCTGAAGGCAGCCATATCACGGAAAAGTCTCCTCTTATCGGCGGCTTTTCGCACGAATATATTGAATATATGCAGGGCGGCAGATGGAGGGGCTCCTTCAGGCCGCTAAATGACGCCATCATCGCCGGCAGGGTCCGTGGTGTTGTAGGCCTTGCAGGCTGTGACAACCCAAGGGTGCCTTCAACCGGGCTGCATCATTTCCTTGCCAAAGAACTCATAAAGAATGACGTCCTTATTGTATCAACAGGCTGCGGCTCGGCTGCATGCGCTACAGCCGGATATCTAACCCCCGAGATGGCGCTTGAAAATGCAGGCCCTGGGTTGCGGGAAGTCTGTGAGGCCATTGGAATACCCCCGATTCTCCATCTCGGCTCCTGTGTCGATAACTCAAGGATTCTTACCATAGCAAGCGCTATGGCAGCGGAAGGCGGTCTTTCCGACGAGATCGGCGGTATGCCTGCTGTTGGTATCGCGCCTGAGTGGATGTCGGAGAAGGCGATTGCCATCGGGTGTTATTTTGCAGCCTCGGGCGTGCCTGTAATCTTTGGGGGTGAGTCCCCTGTGGAGGCCAGCGAAGAAGTAACAAGGATTATGACCGAAGTCTGGTTAGAAAGATATATGGGGGCCTTCCATTTTGAACCTGATCCTGAAAAGATGCTGGAGCTTGCACTGAAGTATATTGATACAGCAAGGGAAAGGCTGAAACTCAGGAAATATGAACCCGGCAAATTCGGCGCTGAAAGAGTGCTGTTGGATATGGCGGCAAGACGTACAATAGAAAGCTCGGCAAAGCCGCATATTGGAATTTATTAAGAATAGGTCTTATAAGTCCTATATGACCTATATTTTGGGGGTTAAATGAAAGTCGAAGAAATTAATGCAGATGAAATAATAGGCAATGTAGGGGAAGTCCTGACAGATGTCGAGAAAAAAAGAGGCATTCTCATACATGCCTTTCAGGGCATACAGAAGGAATATAACTATCTTCCCGAGGATGTATTAAATGCCCTGGCAAAGAAACTTGATATACCGCTTTCGGAAGTCTACAGCACAGCCTCTTTTTACAGGCATTTTTATTTTAAACCAAGAGGTAAAAATATTGTCTGCGTATGCACGGGAACTGCCTGTCATGTCAGGGGAGCGGGCAAGGTGCTTGAGAAGATCGAGGAGTCTTTTGGCATAAAAAAGGGGGAGACGACGCCTGACATGTCTTTGACCCTTGAGACTGTTGGCTGTGTTGGCTGCTGCGGCCTTGCGCCGGTTGTTACGGTGAACGAAGATGTTGTCGGAGACCTCAATCCAAAAAAGGTCAAAGAGATCATAAAAACGGTCGAGGGGAAGTAACCTATGGAGAGATTACAGAACATAGAAGATTTAAAGAAACTCAGAAAACATCTGGAGGAAGAGACCTTTAAGCCGGAAGTCCCGAGAGTCAGGCTGTGCAGCGGGACAGCCTGCACGGCCACAGGCGCTCCCAAGGTCGTGGCTGCAATAGAGGAAGAGGCAGGCAAAAGGGGGATGGAAGTAGATGTAGTAAAGACAGGCTGTCAGGGTCTCTGTCAGAAGGGACCTGTTATGAAGGTGGAACCCCAGGGCATATTCTATCAGAAGGTAGGGCCGGAACACGCCAAATCCATATTGGCCTATACTGTGGTCGGAGGTTTGCCCTACCGCCAGAGCCTCTACAGGGATGACTTTCTCAGCGAGACAGTGCCTGAGATGACGAATGTGCCGTTCTATAAAAAGCAGCTCAGGATCGCCCTCAGGAATAACGGATTAATAGACCCGCGTAATATTTCGCACTACATAGCGGTTGGAGGCTATGCAGCCCTTGAAAAGGCCCTCGGCTCAATGACTCCTGATGAGGTCCTGAATGAAGTTGACAAGGCAAACCTCAGAGGAAGAGGCGGCGCGGGATTTCCAGCAGGCAGGAAATGGAAACATGCAAAGAGCGATAAGTCAAATATCAAATTTGTTATAGCCAACGGAGATGAGGGCGACCCTGGCGCTTTTATGGACAGATCAATTATGGAGGGCGATCCACACAGCCTTTTCGAGGGAATGCTTTTGTGCGCATATGCTATCGGCGCTGAATACGGGATGATATATGTAAGACATGAATATCCCCTGGCAGTGAAAAACCTCGAAATTGCGATAAGGCAGGCAATGGAACTCGGGCTTCTCGGTAAAAACATACTCGGCACAGGATTTAATTTTACAATAGACATCCGCGAGGGCGCGGGCGCATTTGTCTGCGGTGAGTCTACCGCGCTTGCTGCGTCGATCGAGGGTGAGAGGGGCTTCCCCCGACCGAGACCGCCAAGGCTTTCCGAGACCGGAGGAGGCGTGTGGGGCTATCCGAGCAACCTCAATAACATTGAGACCTATGCGTGTGTGCCGCCGATTATAGAGAAAGGTTCAGACTGGTTCCTCGGTATCGGCACGAAGACTTCGCCGGGTACGAAGGTATTTGCGCTGACCGGGAAGGTGAAAAATACCGGACTTGTGGAAGTTCCTATGGGTATGACCCTCCGCGAGATCATCTTCGACATCGGAGGCGGCATCATCGGCGACAAGGAGATCAAGGCCGTTCAGACAGGCGGCCCCTCCGGAGGATGTATCCCTGCAAGTTATCTCGACCTGCCGGTTGATTTCGATTCTCTCACAAAGGTAGGCTCCATGATGGGCTCGGGAGGAATGGTTGTTCTGGACGAGGACACCTGTATGGTTGACGTGGCAAAATATTTTCTCTCCTTCACCCAGTCCGAGTCCTGCGGGAAGTGCCCTGCCTGCAGGATTGGAACATATCAGATGCTTCAGATACTTGAGAGGATTACCTCGGGAGGCGGCCAGGCAGGCGATATCACAAGGCTTGTGCAATTGGGCAAGCTCATTCAGAAGGGGGCTCTTTGCGGTCTTGGCCAGAGTGCGCCCAACCCTGTTTTAAGCACAATCAAGTATTTCAGGGAAGAATACGAAGAGCATATCCATGACAAATTCTGCCGGGCAAACGCATGCAGCGGACTTGGCGTATTTCTGATAGACCAGGCCGAATGCATTAAGTGCGGCCTTTGCAAACAGGCCTGCGCCTTTGACGCGGTAGTCGAGACAAGGGATATTTATTATATTGACCGGGAATACTGCACAAAATGCAAGGCGTGTCACAGTGCATGCCCTGTCAAGGCAGTGAAGATACGGAAACAGAGGCATCTTAAGCTTGAAGAGGAGTTTAAGATTCCTTCGGAGAGCATTGAAATAATGGAAAGGAGAGCCAGAATGACCTTAAATGATATTTTGGAATCAAAACCATCTGCCGGCGTTACAACAGTGTCTCAGGAAAGCGCTGCTTCTGAGGCTATCCGGATCATGACGGAACAGAACATAAGCGCTGTTATTGTTGTGGATGAAAACAATAAACTGGCAGGCATGTTTACTGAACGGGATGTGGTCAAATGCGTGCCGAAGAATGTCTCGTTTGATAAAACGCCTGTTAAGGATGTTATGGGTCGTGACATAATAACTTTTGAGCCTTCGACTGAGATAAGCGCTGTAATTTCGGTCATCGCAAGAAAAAAGGTACGGCACATCCCTGTTGTGGAAGGCGGCAAGATTATTGGGATCGTGACTTACAGGGACCTTGTCTCGTATGTGCTGCCTGAACTGATTTATATGGCAGAAGACATGCACTGAGGTAAGATATGGCGGAACTGAAAGAAAACAAGGTGAATGAACCGAAAGTAGATGATATCAAGGCGGCTGCCGAGGAAAAGGCGTGCCCTGTTCAAAAGGCAAGGTATTACGTTACGGAGTTCCTCGCGGGGGGGCTGATGTGCGGCAAGTGTCTTCCCTGCGCCATAGGCAGTTATGAGGCAGGGATAAGGCTGGAGAGCATAGTTGAAGGCAGAGGAGTGGAGGCTGATATTGCCGCCCTCGGAAGAATAGCAACGGTAATGCTTGACGGAGCGAGGTGCAAGAAGGGAAAAGATACAGCCGGGTTTATCCTTGAATGGATGGGTACCGGCCTCTACAGGGAACATATCGAGGGCAGATGTCCTGACAGAAAATGTCTTGCCTTCATCGAGTACCGGATTATACCGGAGAAATGCACGATGTGCGGGCTCTGCAGGGAGGCATGCAAACATAACGCCTTGTCCGGCCAAAAGAGAAGGCCCTATCTTGGCGGATACCTGCCTTTTGAGATTAGACAGAAGAAATGCGTAAAGTGCGATGAATGCAGAAAGGTCTGCCCTGAAGAGGCTATTGTGATAGACGTTAAAAGCAAAGAACCGGTTGGTGTATGAATAGTTTACTGTTCTGTCATTCCCACGAAAGTGGGAATCCAGACGCGGCCAATGTGAAAGCAGGGGAACTATACAAAGGAACTGGATTCCGCATCAAGTGCGGAATGACAATAAAGCGATGGAGGAATAAATGGCAAAGCTGATAAATCTTACGATTAACGGGAAGGAAGTGCACGCGCCGGAAGGGGCAACCCTAATTGATGCTGCGGAGATGAATGGAATACATATACCCAATCTCTGCTATCTCAAAGGCATGAAGGGCATAGGTTCCTGCCGGATATGTCTTGTCGAGCTTGAGGGTATGAAGGCGCCGATGACAGCCTGCACCACAAAGGTCAAGGAGGGAATGAATATTTCCACGGCCACGGAAAAGGTTCAGGAGGTCAGGAAATTCGTCATAGATCTCATCCTCTCGATGCATCCCCTGGATTGTATGACCTGTACAAAGGCAGGCGTATGCAATCTCCAGCAATATGCCTATGACTTCGGGCTAAAAGAATCAAGTTTCACAAAGAAAAAATTCGGTTATCCCACTGATGAGGCAAATCCCTTTATCAAAAGGGACCCGGAATACTGCGTTCTTTGCAGCAGGTGCGTAAGGATATGTAAAGATCAGGGCACAAGCGTGCTGGAATTTTCAGGCAGGGGAGTGGGCGCCAGGGTTGTAACGGCAAATGACATACCGCTTCAGGAATCAAGCTGCACCTTCTGCGGAAGCTGTATTGACGTATGCCCGGTCAATGCGATCCTTGAGTCTGACCGCCAGACAAAGGGCAGGGAATGGGAGTACACGAAGACCGCCTCTGTATGCCTTTCCTGCGGGAACGGCTGCAGCGCCATCGTCAGCACAAAAAACGGAGAAGTTATAAAGATAAATTCAGGCGCTCCCGGAGGCGCCTCAGAACGTTACCTGTGCGCTGTGGGCAGGTTTGGTTTTGACAGCATAAAGGGCGATATGCGGGTGACTGTGCCGATGAAGAGGGTCAATGGCGAACTAAAGGAAACCTCCTGGGATGATGCGCTCGCTGTGGCTGCGGAAAAACTCAAGGCTGCTGGACCAGAGGCCGCCTTTATCACTAGCGGCAATATCCTGAATGAGGACGCCGCATTGCTAAAAAAGCTGGCGTCTGATGTGGTAAAGACAAAAAATTACGCCTCAACGGTCAGCCTCTATTCCAGATATGATGCGATGAACAGCGCAACCGCTGACCTTGAAAATGCGGACCTCTTTGTCCTGGCCGGAATAGCGCCGGATCAGTGGAAGAGGGTTCTGCCTGCGCTGGATGCAATCGTAAGAAAAAAAGTGAACAGCGGGGCAAAGCTTCTTGTCCTCAATTCCGGTGAGCCAAAGATTGCATCTGTTGCAAGCGCATTTCTGAAGGGCGATGAGGTCGAGATGCTCGAGGAGATCAGTCAGGCTGTCATCTCAAAGGGCGTAAAGGCCCCGAAGGAGATGATAGAGGCCCTGGCGCATGTAAATCCTTCTGACGCAGCCATGAACGCAGCGGATGTCTTTATCGCATCCAAAGCTCCGGTAATACTTGCCTTGCCTGCACTCTATAAGGCAGCCGCAAACCTCTCTCTTATCAAGGGCGATGCTGTTGCTGTGCCTCTTGAGGCCAATGCAAAGGGCGTGGCGCTGATGGGCATGACTCCAGAAGGAAAGAAATTCAGCGAGATTGTATCTTCTGCGACAAAACTCGTTTATGCTGTGGGGGAAATGCCGGTGAAAGACAGACCTGACACCGAATTTTTGGTGGCGCAGACTTCATTTATGACAGACCTTGCCGCGCAGGCTGATCTGATATTGCCCTCTGCCGCTGCCCTGGAATCCGAGGGAACGATTATTGATTACCTTGGAAGGATTAAGCAGGTGAATAAGGCCTGTGAGCCTCGAGGGGAATCAAGGCAGAACTCGGAAGTCTTTATGGCAGTGGCTGCTTTGATGGGCACACCGCTGAGGAATGTGAAGGACACGGATATTAAAAAGGCGGTAAAGGCAAAAGTCAAAGCCTCCTTTGCTACGTTTAAGAAGGACAAAGGACTGGATATTGACGTGGAGCAGTTCATGGAGGACATAAGAAAATCTACGATTAACGGTTCAAGACTCCTCTGGCTGAAGGAGACGGAGAATGCTGTTTCAGCGTAGATAGTTGCTGACGCCCATAGATGCGTCCCGGCTTGGCGGCCAGAAATTGCAGCAATTTGAACTCCACCGCTGTGAGTTTCATATCATGGCCGTGGAGAGAGGCACTGTATCGATCTTCGTCAAGAACGAGACCTTGCGCCTGAATCGTATGTCCGTCATGTGTTCGCCGCAAAACAGCCTTGACCCGCGCAACCACTTCGCGGGGACTAAAGGGCTTGCAAATGTAATCGTCGGCGCCAAGTTCAAGTCCCAGCAGGCGGTCTATTTCTTCGATGCGCGCTGTCACCATTATTATAGGCACACGAGAGAATGTGCGAATGTCCTTGCAGACCTCTATGCCGTCACGTCCCGGAAGCATCAGGTCAAGCAAAATAAGGTCAGGTTTGTGTTCACGAAACCATGGCACAACCTCGGCGCCGCTTGCAAGGCAAAACGGCTCGAACCCTGACGCTCTCAGGTAATCAGAGAGCAGACTCGCCAGTTTCGGCTCGTCTTCAACAATAAGAACATTCCCGCTCACGAGCATCCACCGGCAACTGGTATAGTAACCTGTAGATTGTCAACACATTTGACCCCTGTTCCGCAATAAGTCGAACAGCAAATCCGGAAATACTCGAACACTTTTTAGGGTAGATCGGATTTAGCGTTCGGGCAAACCGGATTTGGGACTTCTTTTTTAATGAACTTCTGCAATTTGTACTAAAATGCCCTCCAAATATTAACAGGAGGGCGGATGAAGAAAAAAAGCAGGAGGATAAAGCAGAGCTGTTTGTTTCAGTGCTTGGGGCTTCGTCATATATATATGCCTGTGCGGTAGATGATCAGAAAACCGGGAACTTTATAAAGAGCAATATAAGCGCTTTTGAATACTATGGAGGGTGTCCTGAATGTATTGTGCCTGCCTGACAATCTCAAGAGCAGGGTAAAGAGCGCCTGTTATTATGATCCTGAGATAAACAGTACCTTTGCGGACATGGCAGAGCATTACAATGACTGGGGACTCTCTCCTCTTTCAGACACAGAGAGAAGGGACTTTCTGGAAATAATGGAAGACAGGTACAATGTGCGCTCCACAATAATATCCAGCCAAATACCCACAGAGAAGTGGCATGACCTTATAGGAGAGCCGACCATAGCTGACGCCATATGCGACAGGCTGATTCATAATGCGCACAAAATCAAACTCACGGGCAAATCAATGAGAGGAGGTGGACCTGACCTTGCCGGGTAAAACAGGGCGAAGATATCAAAATGGGGCCATAGCAGAAAAAAACGGCTTTCTTATTTGCCCTGTAATCGATTATCCAGGACAAAGACGACCGCAGGTATGGGTCATTTTGCATGAAATCCATTCAATCCGAAGAAAGGAGGCTCAGACAAAACACGTACTGATGACAAAAAGTTTGACTCAAGTCGAACACTGTTTTAAACTCAAACAGACAGGAGATACTTAAAAAAGAAACCGTTCGGATAAAACAGGATAAGAGATTGCAGACTACTTAGGGCTTCACTATACTACAGTTAGTAAGGCAATCAAGGAGATGGTATACAAAAAATGATATTTCAAGACCTGACCCCAGACCCATACCATATATTTACAAAGAAAACAATAAAAACAGCAAAAGGAGAATTCTTATGTCAAAAAACATTATTCAAATTTCAGGCACACTTACCGTAATTCTAAGCATCTTCCTTCTTACCGGCTGCGCAGGTACCATGCAGGCTATACAACATCGGGAGATGTCGCTATCGGCCAAAATGAGCAATACGGTTTTTCTGGACCCTGAAGTGCTTGCCAAAAACAAAAACGTCTTTATAAGGGTTACAAATACAAGCGATTTTCAGGAGATTAATTTTGGCGAAATTCTAAAAAACAAGCTTATTTCAAAGGGACTCACTGTAACAGATTTGCCTTCTAAAGCCGGTTATATCATTCAAGCCAATCTGCTATATATGGGACAGGAAAAACAGGATTTAACCGAAGATGGAATGTTGGCCGGCGGATTCGGAGGGGCATTATTAGGCAGTTCTGTTGGGGGTGATTGGAGAGGACAATCAGCTGCTGCATTAGGCGCCGGCATTGTCGGCTCTGTAGTAGGTGGAATGGCAGGCTCTTTAGTCCATGTTGATACATACCTTGGCTCTGTAGATATTCAGATTAAAGAAGCCTCCGAAACAGCTGTAACAGGCAAAATGTTTACAAATGCTTCACAAGGCTCTGCAACTACACTACAGACCAAAAAAGAAATAAAATCCAACTTCCAGGAATACCGGACACGCATAGTAGTTAAAGCCACACAGACAAATATTAATCGCAATGAGGCATGTAATGCAATAACAGACAGGCTGGCCGCACAGATAGCGGGAATGTTCTAACAAAGTGCAAAAAGTAGAGAAAAGCAGGGGACGTTGCCAACTTAAACAACATATTGTGCACACCATCGTTCCAAATCTTCTGAGCGAATCACATTATCCGATGCAATGCGGATGGAAGAAGCATATAAGGCTTGCGGTGTCACGCCAAGCACCTTTGCCAATTCATGAAAGAGGTTTTTAAAAAAGAGATTGCAGACTACTTAGGGCTTCACTATACTACAGTTAGTAAGGCAATCAAGGAGATGGTATACAAAAAATGATATTTCAAGACCTGACCCCAGAGCCAATAAAAGAGCAGTTTTGGAACTTACCCGAGGCGCTTTCTCAGTTCCTGAAGCTGCATAGCCAGTCTTTCCGGCAAACGGTCGCCGAATTTTGCGAAATGTCTTTCAATATCAGGCGATTCAGCCAACCAGTCCTCAGTGTCAACTCTCATCAGCTCTGTTATATTTTCTGCTGACATATCAAGTCCGGCGAGGTCTAAATCGCCGGCATTCGGCAATAAGCCTATCGGTGTTTTTTGGGCCCCAATTTTGCCGTCAATCCGTTCGCACATCCACTTCAGCACGCGGCTGTTGTCACCGAACCCAGGCCATAAAAACATGCCCTCCGGACTCTTCCTGAACCAGTTCACATAAAATATTCTCGGGGCATTCTTACCAAGCCTATCCCCCATGTCCAGCCAATGCCGGAAATAATCCCCCATATTGTAACCGCAGAAGGGCGTCATGGCAAAGGGATCACGCCGCAGATTGCCTGTTGCGCCGATATTTGCAGAAGTGGTCTCTGAGGCTGCGGTTGCGCCGAGAAAGACGCCGTGGTCCCAGTTATAGGCCTCAAAAACCAGCGGCACAACACTACTGCGACGGCCGCCGAAAATAAAGATATCTATGGGGACCCCGGCAGTGTTTTCCCAGTCTTTGCAGATGACGGGGCATTGAGACGCAGGCGCGGTAAAGCGGGCATTGGGATGGGCAGCGTCATTTTTGCCGGCAGGGGTCCAGTCACGTCCTTTCCAGTCAATGAGATGGTTTGGCGTCTCATCGGTCATGCCTTCCCACCAGACATCTCCGTCATCAGTCAGGGCGCAGTTGGTAAAAATAACGCTTTCTCTTACCGTGTCCATTGCCATAGGATTGGTATCATATGATGTTCCTGGAGCCACACCAAAGAAACCATTTTCAGGGTTAATGGCATACAGACGGCCATCAGCCCCTATCTTCATCCAGGCTATGTCATCGCCGATGCATTCGCATTTCCAGCCCGGAATAGTAGGACGCATCATCGCGAGGTTGGTCTTTCCGCACGCCGAGGGAAAGGCGGCGGCAATGTGGTATTGTCTCCCCTCAGGATTTGTCAGGCGCAGGATGAGCATATGTTCGGCCATCCAGCCTTCACGCCTTGCCATGGCAGAGGCTATGCGCAGGGCCAGACATTTCTTTCCGAGCAGGGCATTCCCGCCGTATCCTGAGCCAAAGGACCATATCAGATTCTCCTCAGGGAAATGACTGATATATTTGCTTTCAATAGGGGCGCATGGCCATTGAACATCCTTCTGTCCTTCGGCGAGCGGCGCGCCGATTGAATGCAGGCAGGGGATAAAATCCGCGCCTGCATCAAGGAGTTCCAATACCCTTGAACTGACACGGGTCATAATATGCATGTTGCAAAGCACGTAAGGGCTGTCACTGATTTCGACTCCTATCTTTGAGATTGGAGAGCCGACAGGCCCCATGGAGAAGGGGATCACATACATGGTGCGTCCTTTCATGCAGCCATTATAAAGACCCTTCATGGTCTCTTTGAGTTCAGCAGGCTCCATCCAGTTATTCGTCGGGCCTGCCTCATCTCTTGAGGAAGTGGATATATATGTGCGGTCTTCAACGCGGGCTACATCGCTCGGATCAGACCGAAAAAGAAAACTGTTAGAACGTTTCTTTAGCACAGTGGCGCTGCCGGAGGCGATCATCTTTGCCATCATCCGGTCATATTCTTCTTTTGAGCCGTTGCACCAATAGATACTGTCAGGCCGGCACATATCTGCAATTTCTTTAACCCATGCGTTCAGTTTTTCATTTTTCACCATCATATTCACAAACTCCTCTCATTGAAAAAACGTATTTTTGCACAAGATAGCTTATCAAAAATGATCCAAAAAAGGCAGGCCCGGAAAGAGCAATGATTAAGAGACTCGGCAGATTTTATTAAAGGCGTCCTCAAACTCATTAACTTTATCCGGAAAGAATTCTTTAACCTTGTCCCAAATGAAAAACCAGTCTTTCTCCAAAGAAAGCGCATCTATGTTTACATCCCAGAAGAGGCTTTTTTTTAAAAGACCGTTCATTTTGATTTTATCTCCAGCCATTATTTCCTTGGACATAAAAATTATACCATAAAAATCCTGGAGAAGGAGATGGGAATGGGTCTTGCAATCCCGCCTTTCTGAATTTTGAACGCTTTCTGCCTTACTTCCAGTGTCCCGCACCCCAAGTTGCTATATTATATAAGGCGTGGTATATAATTAATAATTCATGTCCGCTATTGTACTCATACCTGCACGATACGCCTCTACCCGGTTTCCGGGAAAGCCCCTTGCGCTCCTGAGGGGCATCCCGGTTATACAGCATGTGTATCAGAATTCGATGAACTCACGCATGGCTGACGATGTGGTGGTTGCAACAGACAGCGAGACGATATTCGAGAAGGTGCTGTCTTTTGGCGGCAAGGCGGTGATGACCACCGGAGATCACGCATCCGGCGCTGACAGAATAGCAGAGGCCGCCCGTTCGATGAATTATGATATAATTGTAAATGTGCAGGGGGACGAGCCGATGATCCAGCCTGAGATGATAGACGATGTTATTTCTGTTTTGGATGATCCCCGGGCGTCCATAGGCACTCTGGCAATCAGGATAAAGGACCAGCGGGAGATATTCGACCCTAACGTAGTCAAGGTTGTTTTTAACCGGGAAGGCTTTGCCTTGTATTTTTCACGGGCGCCGATCCCTTATCACAGGGATGAGTGGAAGGATCTTAATCAGTTCACGGTTCACGGTTCACGGTTCACGGTTTTTAAACATATAGGGATTTACAGTTACAGGAAGGATGTGCTGACACAATTGTCGGAACTGCCCCCGTCGCGTCTGGAGCTTAACGAGAAACTGGAGCAGCTGCGCGCTCTTGAAAGCGGTTTCACAATAAAAGTAAAAGAGACTGTTACCGAAACTTTCGGGGTGGATACACCTGAAGATATGGAAAGGATAGAAAAATGCCTAAATTCATCTTTGTAACAGGCGGTGTTTTATCATCTCTCGGCAAGGGGATTGCAGCCGCTTCAATCGGCGCGCTCCTTGAGGCAAGCGGTATGAAGGTGACGATTCAAAAACTTGATCCATATATCAATGTCGATCCTGGGACGCTCAGCCCGTTTCAGCACGGCGAGGTTTTTGTCACTGACGACGGGGCGGAGACAGACCTTGACCTTGGGCATTACGAGCGGTTCACCCATATCCGCACGGCTCAATCAAATAATTTTACAAGCGGAAGAATTTATTACAATGTTATTTCCAAAGAGCGGAGAGGCGACTATCTTGGGGACACCGTACAGGTCATCCCGCATATCACAGACGAAATAAAAAAGGCGATCAAGTCTGCAAGCGACAATAATGATGTAGTGATTGTTGAGATAGGCGGGACTATCGGAGATATTGAAAGCCTGCCCTTTCTCGAGGCTATCAGGCAGATGCGGTATGATGTTGGCAGGGAAAATGTCCTTTATGTTCATCTCACACTTCTCCCTTATATAAAGACCTCAGGGGAGTTGAAGACAAAACCCACCCAGCACAGCGTGAGGGAGATACGGGCAATCGGTATTCAGCCTGATCTGCTTTTGTGCAGGACAGACAGAACCCTTACACCAGAGGCAAAGAAGAAGATAGCCATTCACTGCAACCTTGAAGAAGATGCAGTCATTAATGCAATAGACGTAGAGACGATTTATGAGGTCCCCCTTGCGCTCCATGCAGAAGGGCTTGACAATCAGATTATCAAGAAGCTCCGGTTGAATGCCGGGGAAGCAAATCTGGCGCCATGGAAAGACGTCGTAAGAAAAATAAAGGAACCAAAGCGCGAGGTTGCCATAGCCATCGCAGGGAAATATGTCGGCCTGAAGGACGCATATAAAAGCCTTACCGAGGCCCTGATTCACGGCGGCATAGCGAATGACTGCAGGGTGAATCTTGAGTGGATAGACTCGGAAGAAATTGAGGCGCACGGGTCTGAAAAATACCTCTCTGAAGTGGACGGGATTCTTGTCCCCGGCGGGTTTGGCTCGAGGGGCATAGAAGGCAAGATCGAGGCAGTCAGGTATGCCAGGGAAAAGAAGATCCCTTATTTCGGGATTTGCCTTGGCATGCAGTGCGCTGTCATAGAGTTTGCCCGTAATGTCTGCGGCCTTAAGGCAAACAGTTCAGAGTTTGATCTGAATACCCAGGCGCCGGTCATATATCTTATGGAAAAATGGTTTGACTTCAGAAAGGGGAAGGTGGAGGAGCGGACAGAGAGCACACAGAAGGGCGGCACGATGCGTCTTGGGGCATACCCATGTCATATCGAAGCTCATACCCTGGCCTATGCTGCATATCGCCAAAAAGAAATATTTGAACGTCACAGACACAGATATGAATTCAATAACGCCTATAAGGGCATTGTAACCCGGCTTGGCATGAAGATAAGCGGGGCAAGCCCTGACGGCGAACTCGTCGAGATTATTGAACTCGCAGACCACCCATGGTTTCTGGGGTGCCAGTTTCATCCTGAGTTCAAGTCAAGACCTACCGAGCCGCACCCCCTCTTCAAGGCTTTTATTGAAGCGTCTTTACGCGAAAAAAGGTCTTTGTTTGTGTCTGTTGAAACAGACCTCAAGGAAAGAAGCAGGGATTGACGAACAAAGTAATTATTGGCAATACAACTCTTGGCGGAGGCAATCCACTTTGCCTGATAGCTGGTCCGTGCGTTATTGAGAATGAGGATATAACTTTTTTTGTGGCGCAAAGACTAAAAGAAATTTGTGCGGAATTACAGATATCTCTCATCTTCAAAAGCTCCTATGACAAGGCGAACAGGACTTCGCTGGGCTCTTTTCGCGGGCCGGGCATAGACAAAGGACTGCGAATACTGGCTGATGTAAAAAGCAGATTTCAGTTGCCTGTATTGTCTGATATCCATTCTATCGAAGAAGTAAAACCTGCATCCGAAGTCCTCGATGCCCTCCAGATACCTGCCTTCCTTTGCAGGCAGACTGATCTGATCCTTGCTGCGTCAAAGACCGGCAAGGCAGTGAATATCAAAAAGGGCCAATTCCTTGCGCCATGGGACATGAAAAACATTATAGATAAATTCACTTCAA